>CAJUPS010000037.1 GCA_910588045.1 uncultured Oscillospiraceae bacterium
CGATTAGTTGCCGTTTTTTCTAACCAGACGGCCATTATCAAGCCCCTTACCGGGCACAAAAAACCGGCTGAAACCGCTGCGGCACAGCAGTTTCAGCCGGTTTTGGCTTGGTAGCAGGGAGGAAAAATCCGAGAATGGCGTAGAATTGACAAAAGTGGGAGTATCTGGTAAGATGGTTTTAGCCCCCGGCATGGGACGGGGCGCTGCGAGAACACTTTGGTGAGCGGTCGGCCACACCCTCCGAGAGGAGGTGAAGCCATGTCTATCAATGTCACCGTACATTGGCGCGGATACGTGTTTACTTTTCGCGTAACAAAGGACAACCGCCACCCGGCCCGGTGACGGTTGTTCTATCGAAATAACCTAACCAATTAGGGCTGACCGCTGATCGCAGCGCCCTATTCTAGTTTTATTATATCCTCCCGGACTGGCGTTGTCAAGTCCGGGATTTCTTCTGCCCTGCATTTTTGTATATTCCGCCGTTGCACGAACCACGGCAACCTTCCGCCGGTACACACCTAGTGTGTACCGGTTTTTCATCGGTAACTCAAATCAAAAAGGAGATCTTTATATGAACTACACAGAAAACTATCATCTGCCCCAGTGGGTCAAATCCGACCGGATTATAATGGAGGACTTTAACCAGATGTGTGCCGACATCGACGGTGAATTGTCAAGTCTCAGTGACAATCTGGCAAAAAATGCGCAAGCGGCGGAAGCACTTGGGCAACACAGCGACGCACAGGATCGCCTGCTCATGCGGCGAATGCTCCGGCTGGCATACAATCAATACCTGGTGCAGCAGAGTATGGAGCCGTTCCCTCAGGGAACAAGCATGTTCTATCAGAACGGCATTAGAGATCTGACAGCGGACACGGCCGGAGGAGAATGGGAGGGCGCTCGGTTCGTGGGAAGTGGAACCGAAAGCGTGACCCTCCAGACTTTTTTCTCAAAATATGCCAAGCAGATCTCTCCTCTGCGGCTGGACAGCGTGAATCCATCCGCCAACAGACCGCTGGAGGTGGAAATCTGTGTTCCGGCGACAACGCGGCTTGAATATTTCTTAATCAGTGGAAATTTCTCTGAGAACCACACCAGAACCCCTACTCCATGCCTGCTGACCCTGACCAATCAGGATAACGGGGAGGTGGAGCAGCGTCTGGAAATGCGAGCGGTGCCAGGCGGCGCGGAAAGCGGATATATGAGCATGGATAATCCTTCCTTTTTCCTCTATTTCCATGTGGGCACCCATTACCTGCTGAAGCTGGAACCTATTGGTGATTCGTCGTTCAGCTGCGAGCTGAATTTCGGATACCACAGCAATCTCGGCAAGATCGACAGCAGCTGGGGCGGCAGAGTCAGCACACTGAACGTCTCAGCTGCCATAGATGGAATCTCGGAGAGCAGTTTTGGATTGTTGATGGTACAGTGCAAGGCGGGCGGGCCGGATGGCAGGCTGACCGTAACATGGGACGGTCAGGAGGTGACGCCAGACTATGTCCGACCAATCAAAAATCAAAAGGGGCTGGAGCTCCGGCAGATGTATTTCTTCCGGACCGGCAGCATTCCGGCGAAAAGCAATTTCTCCGTTCACTTTGACTGTGGGAAGCAGGGGAGCATTTGGTTCCAGGAGTGGGGGGCTATCCTGCTGTAAAGCAAAAAAGCCAGAGAGGTCCAGCACAACGCCGGACCTCTCTGGCTTTACGGATTTACCGTAACGATTCGGATCAAGAAACGGGACAACCGCCACCCTGCCCGGTGACGGTTGTCAGTTTTTAACTTAAACAACTGATTTTCCTGGGTCAGCCGCTTATCGCAGCGCCCCGAATCTGTTTATAGTATACCCGGTCGGGCTTGATTTGTCAGGTCCGCCGGGTGTTTATTGCGTTGAGGCTCTGGATAGGGCGACCCCCCAAGGGCGGGTCGCCCTTGAGGGGTCTGGTTTATACTAGGAACACGAAAGCAGATAGATCAGTTCTGAGGACCAACGTTCAGGGTGTAGGAAGTTGTTTTGCCCTTGAAGGTAACTTCCACAGTGTAACGGCCAGCAGCCAGAGGCGTGCTGAGGTCGGAACCATCGATCTTTCCATACTGATCAAGAATGACCTGAGTGTACCACATAGCGTGTCCCCCGAGAGGTTCGACAACAACAGTCCCCCCGTTCTGAACAATAGGCTGACCGTTTGCATCCTTGATGGTATACGCCATCTGATCATTCAGCACAGCGCCGTCGACCACAAATGCGATGCAGCTCCATGCATCCTTCTTAGTGTTGTCGTTCGCCCAGAAGCCGTTGTCTGTCTCAACGGTGTACACACCGGCAGGATATGCTTTAACGAAGTTGCTGAAAGCAGTATTCGTAAAGTTCCCCGCGTTAATAGCGCCGGAACTGGTGCTGACGGTGTAGGCAACCAAAACGTTAATGGTCGTGGCACCAGACACACTGGAAACGGTCCAAGTGTTGTCACTGGTTTTGCTCACAGTAGCGGTCGCAGTAGCAGGAGCAACACCAATAACCCGATAGCCAGCAGCGGGGGTAACGGTCACAGTGGTGCTGCCAGTGCTTGCAACTACGGTTGGATCAGCAATAGCAATCGTAGCGGCAGCCGGAACGTCGGTGTAAATGGGATTGGCAGCACTCGAGTTTGTAATCCCATCGCTGTTGCCAGTAATCATCCGCACAGTACCAGCGGTGACAGTATGGCTGGCCGCAGCAGTGACGGTAATCACGGCCTGGCCGGTGATGATACCAGTGACAGTGAAGGTGCCATCGTTGTTCTTGGTGACCTTGCCGTCCTTGACACCAGCGGTGAAAACAATGTCATCCGCCGTGATCAGCTCGTTAGCGACAGGAGTCACGGTGACGGTGAAAGGAGCGTTCTCCGCAGCAGACAGGGGAGCGAAGCCACCAGTGGTCAGAGCGGTAGCGGCCTGGGTCTTCGTTACGCCGCTGGCGTCGTAGGTGGAAGCCGAAACCGTGGAGGTATAGTTAGCAGTACCCTTGACGGTCAGGCCGAAGCCACTGTTGGTATAGTTCGCGAGGATGGTTACATCGCCGCTGAGACTATCCTCACCATAGCTGTTGTAAGTCTTGGTGATCGCAGTATTTGTAGGATCGCCATCCTTATACACAGCACTGAGCGTGTAGCCAGGCAGAGCCAGCTCGTCAGCGGAGATGGACCAGCCCTTAGCAGCATCGGTCTTCTTGACCTTGATCTCAATGTCCTTGACACCGTCGATAGCAGTACCGTCAGCAGAAGTAGTAGCGCCAGTCACGTGCTTGATGGTAACAGTCCAGCTCTCGGTATCGGCAACGGGACGCTGCTCATTCATGATCCGTGCCCACAGGCCATCGGTAACGTTGGGATTAAGCTCGCTGCCGTTCTTCAGCCAGGAAGCGGTGCTGTTCCACAGAGCAGTGTTGTCCACCAGGTCGTTGTTGCCGTTGATGTTGCTGCCCAGGTCAACGATGAAGCTGGCCTTCTGGACGTTGGTGTTCTGATCACCAGAGCCGACCCAGATGATGCGGTCGTTGGCCTTGACCTTGCTGTAAACGGTGTTGTTGAAGTAGAGGTTGTTGGCCTCGTAGTAAGTGTGGTAGCTGGTCTCGTTGGTATCGCCTTCCCAGGTGATGCTGTAGACCTTGCCATCGGCGATGCTGACCTGAGCCTCGACCTTCAGCATATCCACGCCATTGACCTTCTCGGTTTTACCAGTCATGTTGACGGGGATGTAGGCGGCGGTAGCCAGATCGACCTCACGGGCCACAGTACCGGCGAAGATACCGGCCTTGTTGAAGTCCTTGGTGATCTTCTCGATGGCGGCGGCAGTCATAACGCCCTCGACAGGAGCGGACTCGTTGTACAGGCGATAGAAGCCGTAGCCAGTGCCATCAGAGGTATTCCAGCCAAAGCCGGTCCTGGAGTTGTAGCCCCAGCTATCCCACCAGTTGCTGCCGTTGCCCCAAGCCAGGTTGGCGGGAACGAGCTGGACCTTAGCGGGATCGGTCTTGTTGTTGAGCGTGTCGATGGTCACACCAGTGGCGCTCTGCACGTTCTGGTTGTAAGTGTAGTACGCCAGGGAGATGCTGGTCTCGGACAAATCGTCCCACTTCTCAACTTCGAAGACCAGGACATCAGCGATCCAGTAGTTCGTCCCGATGTTACCAGCGGTGTTGCCGCTGCCGGTGGTGGTGTTGCGCGCTACAGCGTAAGCGGCATGGATGCTGCCAACGGTGTCAGCGTTCAGGGCGGGCATATTGGCGTAGCCCTTGAAATACTTCACACCACCGTCATAGACGACGTAGATCTGGGTGTTGTTGTCGGCGTTGACAACGCGGTTGTAGTCCTGCTGATACTGAGCACTACCGCCAACAGGGAAGCTGACGGCGCCCTTGGCGACGTTGTTCCGGGTCAGCTGGATGTAATCCACAGCGTAGTCGTTGGCGTTGCGCTGGTTGGAAGCCTCGCCCTTCTGGTTGAGACGGACCTTGGCAGCGCCGTTGATGGTGGCGTTGTCGCCATCAATGTTGACCACAGCCACATTAGTGAAGCTGGTGGTGGGATCGGTGGGAACCGGGTTGCCAGAGTTGGCCTGAGTGGCGCCAATGTAGTTCTGCTTGCCATAGTCGAACTCAGTGCTGCCATTGAGAGCGGTGATCGGGCTGACCTTCTGCAGGCTGTTCCGCCAGTAGGTCAGGTTGGCAGCGCCTAGGGTGGGCGCAACGCGCACGGGAGTCATGCCACCCCAAGTCACACCCAGGTGGGCAATGGCGGGCTGCAGCCAGTTATAGTAGCTGCCGGTCTGGGCCAGATTGGTGATCTGGGTCCAGGCAGCCAGGCCGCGGAGCTCGGTGTTGCGGTTGGCCAGGTTGTACTCCTTCTTGATGAGCGTGCCATCCTCGTTGGGCATGACCAGCTCGACGGTCATGGGCCAATCCTGGACCATGTTGCCCTGGGCATTGTTGGTATAGTACAGCTCGGTGACCAGAGCGTACTGGGTGCCGCCGGGCAGACGGTAAGCGCGGACGAAGCCGAACTTATCCAGGAACATCTCATATGTGGTCTTGGGAGCCATGGAGGCGAGGAGATTCTGCATCGTGGTGTTGTTCCAGATGCCGGACTGGCCGTAGGTATTGCCATCGGTGGCAGTGATCTCATCGGCCTTGTAGTTGTAGTTGGTCGCCTCAGTGGTGACGGTCTCGGGCTTGCTCACCAGGAACTGGTTGTCGATGTAAGCAGCCAGGACGATGTCGCCCACGGCCACATCACGCTCGATGGCCTCGTCATCCTTCATATAGCGGACGGTGTAATCCCAGCTCTGATGGGTATGATCGTCGTCATCGAAGTTCTGGAGGCGCACATCCGTAGCCGTGTTCTGGGCATTGTCCCAGGAATACTGGATAACGGTGTTGCCAGCCTTGTTGGTGTAGGTGCTGACGGCCTCGGTCAGAGCGTACTGGGTCAGGAAAGCGTACTCAGCGTTGCCGTCGCCGTTGTTGTCGATGAACTTGACCCACTCGCCGTTCTCGGAAGAGGCCCAATTCTTATCGCTCACGATGGGGTTAACATAGGTATCAACAAACTGGTTGTAGGAGATCTTGTCAGAGATGTCATCCTTGGTCTGGGTGCCGACGAACACCTGACCGATCTCGTTACGAGGAAGGAGCTGGTCCACATCTGCGCCCCAAACACCATTGGACGTGGTGAAAATGGTGTAGATATTGTTCATATCCGTCAGGGTGATGGGATCGCCAGCCTTGATGGCCTTGTTGTAGTTGTACCAATAGTAAGTAGCGCCGTTGTCATGAGTATGGCCGCTCCCGCTGATCGGATTGGCATCGGTGAGGTATCTGCCGCCATTGTCTCTGGTATAAGCAGTAGCCTCGTCAGCCGTCATATCCAGAAGGATGGTGTACTCAATGCGCCAGTCGGAGGTGTAGTATCCGGTGGGCTCGAAGTTGGTGTAATACTCCGTATTGGCCGTCTCGTTCAGGCCGGAAGCATCACGGAACTTGGCAGCGGTACGGATGTCAACACTCGCGCCGTACTCCTTGGTAGTGTTCTTGCCGGTGTCGGCGATTTCGAGCACCTTGGAGACATTCTGGGTGTACACCACGCGGCTCTCGCCGATGTCGGTGATCTTGGTGGTGATGTTCAGCGTGCGGACATTGTCCTCACCCTCGACCTGGATCTGGGTCTTGCCCTCGGGCAGTACCGCAGGGGTGTTCAGGTCAGCGAACTCGTTGGCCATGACAACGCCCTCGATCTCCTCCAGGCCCAGGTTCTCCTTACCGAGGGTCTTGCCGTTCTTGACGTAGCCGTTGAGAACGGTGTAGTCGACCATCTCGGTGAGCAGGGCACGGAAGAGGATCTCGGCAACCAGCTCACGGGGAGCGTTGGAGCCCAGCTGGGCCTCCATGACGTTGTCGATGATGCCGATCTCCTTAGCCTTGGCGGCGGTGTTGATCTCCCACTGGGGACCCTCAAACTCGCCGTTGCGGCCGTAGCCCATGGCGCGCAGGATCATGGCCAGGGTGGCGTAACCGGAGATCTTCCCGTTGGGGTTGAACTTGGAAGCGCTCTCGCCCTTGATGATCTGAGCGTTGTGGCAGTAGTTGATGTAACCACGGGCCCACTCAGCCTTGTCCAGGTCGGTGAAGCTGGTGGTCATGTTGGTGTAGATGGAAGCCTGGGCATCCTCGGCGTCGCCGGTGGCGATACGATAGATGATGGTGGCAACCTCTGCACGGGTGATCTCACCCTTGGGACGGAAGGTGTTGTCTTCGGCATAGCCCTTGAAGACCTTCAAGCCCTCCAGGACGTTCACGGCGGTCTGGTAGTTTTCACTAATGTCAGACGCATCCTTGAAGTCCGCGGCGCTGGCGGTAGCCATGAGCGAGAGGCTCATAACGAGGGCCAGCACCAGTGCGAGAATCTTCTTGAGATTTCTCATGGTGGATTTTTCCTCCTTTTAATTTTTTGAGGCGGAAAGTCTTGAAAACGACCGATTAGTTGCCGTTTTTTCTAACCAGACGGCCATTATCAAGCCCCTTACCGGGCGTGAAAAACCGGCTGAAACCGCTGCGGCACAGCAGTTTCAGCCGGTTTTGACTTGGTAGCAGGGAGGAAAAATCCGAGAATGGTGGAGAATTGACAAAAGTGGGAGGATCTGGTAAGATGGTTTCAGCCCCCAGAATGGGACGGGGCGCTGCGTGAACACTTTGGTGAGCGGTCGGCCACACCCTCCGAGAGGAGGTGAAGCCATGTCTATCAATGTCACCGTACATTGGCGCGGATACGTATTTACTTTTCGCGTAACAAAGGACAACCGCCACCCGGCTCGGTGACGGTTGTCTGTTCTTAAGCAACAACTAAAATCGGGCTGACCGCTGATCGTAGCGCCCTATTCTGTTTTCTATTATATCCTCCCGGACTGGCGTTGTCAAGTCCGGGATTTTCTACTGCTTGCATTTTTGTATATTCCACCGTTGCATGAACCACGGCAACTTTCCGCCGGTACACACCTAGTGTGTACCGGTTTTTGATCGGTAACTCAAACAAAAAAGGAGAACTTTATATGAACTACACAGAAAACTACCATTTGCCCCAGTGGGTCAAATCCGACCGGATTATGATGGAGGACTTTAACCAGATGTGCGAAAGCATCGACGCAGGACTGGCCGGAAGTGTGCAGACATCGGATGCGGCTCTGCAAAAGAGTGACGCCCTGGAACAGAAAACATTGGACCGACTGCGCAGGCTGGCGTATAACCACTACTGTGCTGTCCAGAACTTGAACCCCTTCCCATGGCAAATGGGAATCTTCCATCAGGAACCTGCTAAAGACGGGACCGGTGTTACCGGCACCGCGCTGTGGAACGGCGTGTGCTTCTCGGCGAAAAATCCTGCGGGGGTGACGCTGGGCGGGCTCGACAACTATATGGAGGAGATCGCACCGATGACCCTCGTCAAAAATAGTCTGGCGAATTGCACAACATTGAAAGTCAATTTCTGTGTCCCTGTGACTGCCTACTTGAGCACGATTGATTTATGCGGCAATGTCCGGGATAATGTACCCAATACGCCCTTCCCGGCGCGGCTTACGCTGGTCAATCTGGACACCGGCGAGACGGAAATCAGTCATTTGCTGAACCTTGCCCAAAGTGAGGCAAACTGTGCACTGATCAACAATTATCATGACTGTTACCTCGCCTTCCATGCGGGGCAACACTATCAGCTCCGGCTCCAGCCGCTGGCGGCGGTCTTCGGCGGGGATTTGCACCTTACTTCAAATGACCGCTCGTACCCAATCCGTGCCGTTACTGCCAATGATCGGGCTATTACCGCTTCCCACACCATGCAGGAACCGGTGGGCAGCTCCGGTGGGTTGCTCATTGTGCGTGGACTGGTCCATGGTGGAGCGCTGACGGTGAAGTGGGATGGGCAGGCAGTCCCACTCCAGACCACACGGATGGTTCAGATTCCCGATGGGCGGATGGTGCGAGAAATGGTTTACTTCCGTGCGGAACCTGTTCCGGCGGAAACCACCTTCTCTCTACACTATGACAACAATGCGGTCGGTTCGTTCCTGTTCTACGACTGGGGAGCGGTACTGCTGTAAGCAGAAAGAAAGAGCAGGGCTGGCAATGCCAGTCCTGCTCTTTTGCAACAAAAGCGAACAGATGACGGAAAAATAGTTCATGCAACAAAGGACAACCGCCACCCTGCACAGTGACGGTTGTCAACTTGACCAACTACATCGCAAATAGGGTCACCCGCTTATCGCGGACCCTGTTCTGCTTCTAGTATACCCGTTCAGGCTTGATCTGTCAAGTCTGAACGGGTATTTTTTTGTAGAAGTGCCCCCGGGACCGGAAGGTCCCGGGGGCTTAGGTTCAGTTAGGTGAACCTGCTAGGGTTTAGGGAGTGTTTAGGCCTCGTAAGCCGCCTTAGTTCCGTAGATGGTAATGGTCACATTTCCTTTCACGTTTGTCAGGGCAGCAGTCTTCTGACCCAGAGAATCCGCCGGGATCACGATGTCGGAAGCATCACCCGAGGTAACCTTCAGCCACATCGCGCCAGAACCCTCAACGTTCACGGTGCCGTTATAATCCATAGCAGACATCGCGCCAGCGGAGCTAATCGTGCTGACGCCGTTAGCAGCCTGCCAAGTTCCCGTGTAGGAACCGTCCACTGCGAAGGTCACGGTTACCTGCTTAGGATGGGTGACGACAACGACCTGGACGTCCTTGTCGGTGATAGGCTCATCGGAAACCCAGAACCCAGTTGTCTCAGTCACATTAGCAGGCGTCGTAGCCACCTTGCTCATGCTGTGGTGTGCCAGGGAGCCCTGCTCGGTCCAGTACACCTCATCGACCACGTTGGCCGCGTCAACGGTGAGACCAACACCGAACTTGTCGCCCGAATAGATGTTTCCGGCGGCGGTCCCATCCGCTTTGTATATTGTCGCGGAAGTAACGACCGTATCGGTTGTGGGAGCGGTGACGGTGGTCGCGGCTTCGTTACCGGTCGTGAGAGTGATAGCAGCAGCACCCGTGACCTTGCCGGTAATGGCATAGGGGGCTGTAACAGCACCGTTAGTAAAGGTAGAGCTGGAAGTAGCAGCACCGCTCACGGTGTAAGTCACGTGATCCGCACCGGTCCAGGACAGGGTGACGGTGTCGCCGTAACTCAGGGTCGGCATCGTGCCAGCATTACCCTTTGCAACACCATTGACCGCAACGCTGATGTCAGCAGCAGTAAGGCCGCTCCTAGCGGTGTCGGTAACAGTGAGGGTCAAACTAGCGGTGACGGGAGCGTACTTGACGGTCACAGTGATGTCCTTGATGGTCTGTGCCGCAGTAAAGGCCAGGTTGGGATCGGCATACGTGGGCGAGCCCGCAATAGCGCTATTATCGCTATATACAGCAGTCATATCAGAGACTTCCCAACCAGGGATCTCGAAGTAAGCCTTCGTTTTCTTATCCAGCATCACAGCAGTGCCCTTACCAACGGTCAGGCTCTGGGTGGCGGGCAGATCAGCGGTTGTGAAAGCAATCTTGTCGCCAGCAGCATTCGCCTCGTACTTGAACTTGATGGTGATGGTGTCGGCCGCGGGAGCATCAGCTTCCTGCTCGCCCATGATCGCACCCCACAGGTTGGATTTAATAGCGGTGCCGCCATTGTTATGGCCGCCGCCCAGCCAGCTGGGAGTCTGCTCCCACAGAGCGTAGTTGTTCAGCAGAGGATTGGTCTCGTTCTTATCCGGATTGCCCAGGTCAACGATGAAGCTGGACGCGCTCACGGTGGTGTTGGTGGTATCAGCGCCGCCAACCCAGATGATCAGGTCGCCAGCCTTGACCTCGCTCCAGCGAACGTTGTTGTACTGGAGGGTGTTGGCCTCGGTGTAAGTGCGGTAGGTAGTCTCATTGCTCCGGAACTGATCCGTCACACTGTAGACCTTGCCATCGGCAATGCTCACGCGGGTATCGGTGGCCAGAATGGTCTTACCGCCTACAACGGTGGTGTTGCTGCGATCCATGTTGACAGGGATGTAGCCAGCAGGAGCCGTCTCAATCTCGTTGGTCACGATACCGGCATAGATGCCGCTGTCGTTGAAGTTCTTGCTGATCGCCTTGATGGCGCGGGCAGACATAGTGCCATCCACAGCATCGGTGGCGTTATACAGCTGATAGAAGCCGTAGCCCTGCCAGCCGTAGCCGGTAGAAGCATTGTAGCCCCAGCTATCCCACCAGTTGTTGCCAGTGCCCCAGGCCAGGCCGGAGGGAATCAGGTCAACCTTTGCAGGATCAGTCTTGCTGTTGAGGGTGTTGATGGTCACGCCATTGGCGGACTGCATCTGCTGGATAGCAGTGTAGTAAGCCAGGGAAATGCTGGAGGTGGACAGATCGTTCCACTTCTCAACCTCGTAGACAACCACGTCGGCCATCCAGTAGTTGCGGGAACCGGTGCCGGTGGTGGTGTTGCGGGCCACAGTGTATGCGGCGTGGATCTTACCAACGGTCTTCTCGGTCAGGGCGGGCATGTTGGTGTAGCCCTTGTAATACTGCACGCCGCCGTTGTAGACGATGTAGATCTCGGTGTCCTTATCGGCGTTGACGTACTGACCATAGGTGCCGGAAGCACTGCTCACAACGGGGAAGCTGGCAGCGCCCTTGGCGGGACGGACGTCGTTCTTCAGCTGGATGTAATCCACAGCGTAGCCATCAGCCAGGCCGGAAGTCTTGTCGCGGCTCAGCTTGGCAGCGGTGTTGAGTGTGGCCTTGTCGCCATCAATGCCGACCACGGCCACGTTGGTGAAGCTGACAGTGGGATTCGCCACGACATTCCAAGTGTTGGTGTTGCTCGTGCTACGGTAGAGCTGCTCACCGTAGTTGAACTCGCCGCTGGTGGTGACAGTGCCGTCAGCATTGACTCTGGAGCCCAGGGTAATGCCGCGGGTCAACTGCATGTTGAGGGGCCAGTAGGTGCCATTAGCAGCGCCGGTGAGAGTGGGAGCGATGCGGGTCTCGTAGGGGACGTTTGTACCGGTGACAGCCGTGCTGGGGATGCCCAGGTGGGCAATGGCGGGCTGCAGCCAGTTGTTCAGCGGGGAACTCATGGCAACATTGCTGATGTAGGTCCAGGCATTGAGGCCAACGAACGCATTGCCGCTGGGGTTAGCCAGGCTATACTCCTTGGTGACAGCTTTGCCATTCTCGTCGGGCATGGTCAGCTCGACGGTCATGGGCCAGTTCTGAACCAGGCTGCCGTTAGCGTTGTTGGTGTAGTACAGCTCGGTGACCAGGGCGTACTTGGTGCCGCCGGGCTGACGGTAAGCGCGGACGAATCCGAACTTATCCAGGAACATCTCATACTCGGTCTTAGGAGCCATGAGGGAGAGCTGATCCTGCATGTCGGTAGCATTGTAGATGCCGGACTGGCCGTAGGTGTTGCCGTCGGCAGCAATGATCTCGTCGGTCTTATAGTTGTAGCTGGTGGCGCTGGTGGTGACGGATTCAGCCTTGCTCACCAGCACCTGGTTGTCGATCGGAGCCCAGAGGACAATGTCACCAACGGCGACATCGCGCTCAATGGCCTCGTCATCCTGCATGTAGCGGGTGGTGTACTTACCCTCATACTGGGTATCATCGTCATTGAAGCCGTTGTACTGCATGACGGTGTCGCCAGCCTTATTGGTATAGGTGCTGATGACTTCGTCCAGGTAGTACCGGGTCAGGAAGGCGTAATCGCAGACACCGTCGCCGTCATTGTCGATGAACTTGACCCACTGGCCGTTGGCGGAGCTAGTCCAGCCAGCATCATAAGCGATGGGGTTGAGATAATCCGCCTCAAACTTGACAAAGGAGATCTTGTCGGAGATGTCCTCAGCAGTCTGGGTCATGACAAACACCTTGCCGTCATACACGCCAGCGTTTGTGGTATTGTCGGGCTGACCAATCTGACCGTTGGAGCGGGTGAAGATCAGCCACATGTTGTCGTAGTCAGTCAGGGTAATCGTCTGACCGGCAGGAATCACTCTGCGAAGAGTCTTGCCATCGTTAGACCACTCCACGACCTGACCGGTGATGCTGCGGTTGAAATTGTACTCAGCATCAGCTTCATAATCTGCCGCAGTAGCGTGGCCCCTATAGGGATTCACGAAGTGGATCACATATTCAATGCGAACATCGGAGGTGTAGTAACCAGTGGTGCTGAAGTTCTGGAAATACTCGGTGCTGCTGTCCTGAGACATCTCAGCAACGGCCTGGAACTTGACAGCGCTGCCGATGTTCACACCCTCACCGTACTGCTTAACGGTGTTCTTGCCGCTGTCGGCGATGTCGATCACCTTGGCGGTGTTCTGGGTGTACACCACACGGCTCTCACCGATGTCGGTGATCTTGGTGGTGATGTCCATGGTGCGAGCCTTCTCCTCGCCAGCGACCTTAATCTGGGTCTTGCCCTGAGCCAGGACGTTGAGGCCGTACAGGTTGGCGTACTCGTTGGCCACGACGACACCCTTGACTTCCTCCAGGCCCAGGTTCTCCTTACCGAGGGTCTTGCCATTCTTGACGTAGCCGTTCAGAATGGTGTAATCAACCATCTCGGTCAGCAGGGCACGGAAGAGGATCTCGGCAACCAGCTCACGGGGAGCGTTGGAGCCCAGCTGGGCCTCCATGACGTTGTCGATGATGCCGATCTCCTTAGCCTTGGCGGCGGTGTTGATCTCCCACTGGGGACCCTCAAACTCGCCGTTGCGGCCGTAGCCCATGGCGCGCAGGATCATGGCCAGGGTGGCGTAACCGGAGATCTTCCCGTTGGGGTTGAACTTGGAAGCGCTCTCGCCCTTGATGATCTGAGCGTTGTGGCAGTAGTTGATGTAACCACGGGCCCACTCAGCCTTGTCCAGGTCGGTGAAGCTGGTGGTCATGTTGGTGTAGATGGAAGCCTGGGCATCCTCGGCGTCGCCGGTGGCGATACGATAGATGATGGTGGCAACCTCTGCACGGGTGATCTCACCCTTGGGACGGAAGGTGTTGTCTTCGGCATAGCCCTTGAAGACCTTCAAGCCCTCCAGGACGTTCACGGCGGTCTGGTAGTTTTCACTAATGTCAGACGCATCCTTGAAGTCCGCGGCGCTGGCGGTAGCCATGAGCGAGAGGCTCATAACGAGGGCCAGCACCAGTGCGAGAATCTTCTTGAGATTTCTCATGGTGGATTTTTCCTCCTTTTAATTTTTTGAGGCGGAAAGTCTTGAAAACGACCGATTAGTTGCCGTTTTTTCTAACCAGACGGCCATTATCAAGCCCCTTACCTAACAAAAAAGTCCAGAAAACGACTGCACCGCAGCGACTTTCCGGACATGAAAAAAAGTTTGGTAGACGATTTTCAGATGTTGGTAGCACATTTCAAATTTATGTAAATCATTTCCGTTATGGAAGGCGCATTTTCAGACCTCTTTTGGTAGAAAGAGCCTGGTAGCTGGTTGGTAGCATATTCACAAAAAGTTTACATTCTAATTTGAAATTTGTGCTTAAATACCTGAGATTCAGCAATAGGACAAAAATGCAGGTGCAAATTAAATTTTTGACAAGGGAGTTTACATAAAACTGTTTTGCGGCAAAAAATACGGCAACCTGGGTTGCCGCCCCGGCTGCCGCTGAAAAATAGGGGATTTTTTTGCGTGGTCCGTTCCGCTTTGGGCATACTACCGGAGGAGGTGAAATGCCATGCAGGATCACAAAAGTCAGCCACCCGAGCGAAAGCCCGGATGGCCGGAGGGCGATGACGATGTCATCAATAAATATGGAACCTATGAGGTTCAGAGGACCAACGGGATGGAGCACGCCTATCCCATGATTGCCCAGGGGCTCTCCCGCAAGGAGGCAGAGGAACAGCTGGACGCGGCAGAGCGGTGGATGGAAAAAGAGTGACCTACAGGGGGAGTACCATGTCATACCACACCACGCCGCCGTGGACGGACTGGGACACGCCCCGGCTTTCAAAGCCGAAGCTCTCGTAGTAGGCCAGCTTCTCCTCCCGGCAGGTGAGGACCACGGCCTGACGGCCAGCGCGGCGGGCCTCCTCAATCAGCGCCTCCAGCAGGATGCGGCCATATGACCGTCCCCGGAAATCCGGGTGGACGGCGAGGCTGAACACCGACTGGTAGGGGTTGTGATACCAGCCGCAGCTGGGATCGGCGAACATTTCGTCCGCAATGACCGGGCTGGCAATGACCGGACCCATGGCGTAGCCCACGATCTGCCCGTTCAGCTCCCCCACCAGGAAGGTCTCCGGCCAGGCGGCGATCCGACCCCGGATGGCCTCCCGGCTGGCGGCCTGCTCCGGCGGGAAGCAGGCGGACTCGATCTCCGCGCAGCGGTCCAGGTCCTCCATCTGCGCCGGGCGGACCGTCAGGCCGGACAGCTTGCGCATAAAGAGGGCGGAGGAGGAGATGAAAGCGCCCGCATTCCTCATGTCCAGCAGATTGGCCTGCTGGATATACTCCGTGTTGGAGGAGCAGCAGTCCTCCAGGATCTCCACCTGGTAGTCCAGGGAGAGGGCGTCGTAGCAGGTGGTGCGGATGCAGTTGGGCGTGGTGGTCCCGGTTAGCACGACCGTGTCCACCCCCAGCCGCCGCAGCAGCAGGTCCAGGGAGGTCTGGAAAAAGGCGGAATAGCGGGGCTTGATGATCTCATAGTCGCCGGGGCGGCGGCCAAATTCCGGCGGGTTTTCCACCGAGAGGGGACCGGTGCTGCCCGGCGTGAGGGGCTTCCCGCCCTCCTCCCAGACCTGGCGGCGGGCCAACTCCACGTCGCTGCCGTCGGCGCGGTAGGCGCGGTTGATGAAAATCACGGGGATCTCCGCCCGGCGGCAGGCAGCAATGACGCGGGCGCAGGCGGGCACCGTGGCCCGGGCCATCCGGATGCACAAAGGGGACTCCGGATTCAGAAATCCGTTTTGCATGTCGATCACAATCAGCGCTTGCTTCATACTCCATTTCTCCTCTATAACAGAATAAACTCGGATGCCAGCACCACCAGACAGCAGGCTGCCGCTACCAGAAACAGGCTCCCGCCGCGCCAGGCCAGGACAGCGCCCACCACCAGGGCCAGCGCCCCCGCGATGGGGCTCTGGGTAGCCTCCACAATGGCGGGGAAGGTCATCACCGCCAGGGTGACATAGGGTACATAATAGAGAAAGGAGCGCAATGTCCGGTTGGTGATTTCTCGACGGATCAGCACCAGGGGCGTCACACGGATGAGATAGGACACGCCCGCAGATACCAATATGTAAATCCATATATTCTTCATGTCTGTTCCTCCTCGCCTGGATTCTTTACCGGGAACAGAATTGCTGCCGCTAAGGAGATGACGACGGTCAGGAGAATCGTCTTTATTCCGGATGAGATTCCCGCCAGCAGGGTCCAGCGGCTGACAAGAAAGCTGGCGGCAAAGCTCAGAAGCACCAGCGCCAGGACCACCCGGCTCTTCCGCGCGGGAGGGACGATGATGGCCAGAAACATGCCGTACAGTCCCACGCTCAGTGCGCTCACCAGCTGCGGCGGCAGGACGTTGCCAACCGCCACGCCGAAAAAGGTTCCCAGGCCCCAGCCGGGGATGGCCACCGCTATGGCGCCGTAGGTGTACCAGGGGTTCAACTGCCCGGGATAGGCGATGGAAATACCAAAAATCTCGTCCGTCACATCAAAGGCCACCAGCATCCGGTGACGCAGGGGCGTCTCCGGCGCCAGCTTCTGGCTCAAGGAGCAGCTCATCAGCAGATACCGGGCGTTGGCCACCAGGGTCATGACGGCTACCTCCATGTAGCCCGCTCCGGCGGCCACCAGGGAGAAGACGGCGTACTCTCCGGCAGACGCGTTGTTGGTCAAGCTTTCCACCATGGCCTGCACGGCGGAAAAACCAGCATTCCTGGCGGCGATGCCCAGTGTGAACGCCACAGCGAAGTAGCCCAGGGCAATGGGCATACCGTCCCGTATGCCCCGTCGAAAACATACTCGATTGTTCTCCACGGAAAAACCTCCCACTAACAGTAAACGTTATTATATCCTATTTGGCGAATAAGTCAAGCCGGAGACACGAGCAGCGCGTCTCCGGCCTGACCCTATTTATCTGAAACAGCCATTTGGAATTGGTGCCACGTATACGCCCGCTGGTGGACGATTTCCCAGGTGTATTGGAGCGCTTCGCACTCCTCCCAGGTCAGGTAGCGGAAATAAAATTCTACATCCAGGTGACAAGGGATGATGTCCAGGATGATCTCCCGAATCTGCTCAAAGCCCTCCGGGATGCCCACTACATCCGGAAAGATGACCCGGATATATCCGAACTGTTCCTTCTCCTGCGCAACGGCGCGGATGCCGCAGCCGGAAATGGTGTTGTTGATGTCGGTCAGGGTGAAACAGTCCCCGCCGATCCGCAGCAGCGCGGCGATGGCCTGGCGGCGCAGTTCGGTGCTGTAGTGGACCGGGGTGCGCGCAAACAGGGCCTCTCTGCGCCGCAGGCCCTCGCCTTCGGCGGTGGCCAGGGCGCTCTCCCGTTCCACATAGTCCATCTGGTTGCTGATCCCGTCCAGTCCGACGCCCATGGCGTCCAGCTCGCTGCCGCTGAGGCTTCCCGGCGAGAGGTCATAGATGGCCAGCGGACGGAGGAAATTCCTCAGATATTCGCCGTATCCCATATCAGACCTCCCAAGGCACAATGCTCACGGTCCCAAGGCAGGGGAGCGCGGTAGGGCTGGCCGCCAGATCGGCAGAGGGGGAGGCGAAGCTGTAGTTCTGTACGCACTCCAGATCGTAGAGCAGATTCCCCAGAAAGGCCAGCGTCACGCTTTTTCCCAGCATAGCGCCGGTAAAGACCTCCCGCAGCGCCGCATCCACAGCGGCTTGGACCTCCTCGAAGGTAAAGCCGGGAGCGGGCTGCACGGCCACGGAGATATTGACAGGGTGCGCCGTAGGGGCCAGCACCAGCAGATCCACCGAGATTTCCCGCTTCTCCTGCAAGAACTCGTTTACCTCCGCCAGCAGCGTCTCATCGGGCAGTCCGGCATCGGTGGCGATGTACAGGTCCACGGACCCCACGCCCCGCGGCCGTCCCACGGCCACGGCGGCCGCTACACCGGTGCGGGAGAGCGCCGTCTGCTCATAGTAGGCGGCGTTGGCCCCATTGGGCAGGCGGCGGTAGCTGTCCAGGAGGCGACGGCGCAGATCCTCGTCGCTCTCCGCGTCGTCGCCGCCGCTGAAGGCCTCCGGGTTGGTGCACGCCTTGATTCCCACTGGCATGGCTGCCATGATGGTGACCGTGTTGGCGGCGACGTTGCCCGCCTTTCCCGGCTCAAGCGCCACTGCGGGCGCGTCCACATACAGCTCTCCCGCGTACAGCACCACGTTGTCCGTGGTAGCAAAGCGGACCCCCGTATCCGTCATGCACACCGTCCCGGATTTCACGGTCAAATCGCCGCTCACCGCGAGAGACAGGCCGAAGCGCAGCGTCCCCGTGGCGCAGGTGGCGACGCTCCGGCGCAAGCCCCGGAGATGTGCGTGGCGCTCCAGATACTCCCCCTTGGCTGTCTGAGGGAAGCTCTGGTCCAGCAGCCACTGGGCCTGTAGGTACAGCCCCTGAATCTGGGCCGCCGCCGCGTACAGCCGCGCCGCCAGGTCACAGGAGACGCTGGGCAGATACCCGCTGGCTTCGCCGAAGGCGGAGAGCATTTCCGCATAGATGGAGTCTATCGTTTTTTCCATTGCATCCTCCTTATACGACCGCAGAGACGGATAGCTCTGTTCCCTGGTAATCCAGCAGCACCGTGATGTGGACCCGTCCCGGCGTTTGCTCCGGCGTGATAGAGACATCCGTAACGGTGACCGCCTCCTCTGCCAGAGCCTCCGCCACGTATTGCCTCGCGGCGGAGAGCCGTTGCGAGGCCGGTTCCCTGGACAGCAGGTACAGGCGGCTCCCCAGCTCCGGCAGGGGAGGGAGTCCCCCTCTGTGGGCGGTCAGCCGGAACAGGACCCGCTCCAGAAGCGCATCCGTTCCGCGGCAGCGTACAATGCCGCCCAATCCGTCCGGGAGGTAGTCCCCGTTGTGTATTCTTGCTTCCATTGTATTCCTCCTATATGTCAACCGCAGTGGCAGGGACGGTAGGGCTCGCCGTTAATGATCAGGCTTCCGTTGATACGGAGGGTCCCGTTGACCGTGACCGGTCCGTTCAGCTCTACCTCTCCGGTCAACGTCAGATTGCCCGCCGCTTCCCAATTCCCCTCTGCGGAACCGTCTCCCTTGACGGCGATGGCGCCGTCCTTGCGCAGATAGATGGAGGCCCCGCCGCAGGAGTACAAAAACAGCTCGCCCGGCGCCATCTCCCTGGGTCCGGCCTCCGCTGTGTTGGCCGCGACGACGCACTGCTCCTGACATCCCGTACCGCCCTTGACCACCAGCACGGTGTCTCCGGCACGGGGCTGCCACACCATCCCGCCGGGGGCGAAGACCTCCAAGTCCCGCTGCTCTCCCTTTGTCATCACCGAGGCGCTGCCGCCGCCGATGGTGGTCACGCCCATATCGGCGGCGGTGCTCTCCTGTGCCGCCCGCTGTCGGAGGGAGATCGTTTTGGATAGCCACATAGCATTTACCTCCTGCTGAGTGTCAGCTCCGTCCGCTCCCCGTCTCCGTCCATCCGGCTGCGGGAGCGGACAACATCATATCGGCCGGACAGGTTCAGACGGCTCAGGGCCAGTCCGACCCGGTCGCCCGGCATGGCGGCGAAGGCGCGGGGCAGCTCCAGATCGATCTCCAGCTGCTCCAACGCGGACTGCGTGATCTGGTACTCCCCGGTGTACCGCCGGTCCTCGGCGGTGCTGCGGGGCATATACAGCACGTGCCGCCGCTGCCCGCCGGTGTCGATAAATTCCTGGTTTCGCACCGGATGGCTGACGCCCTGCACCTTGTCCTGAATCAGCACCTCGGAGATGACGCCGTAGCGCTGCTCCCGCTTGCGCAGGGACAGCAGCGGGGAATCATCGCTGACCTCCAGCTCCTTCCCGCTGCCCCAGAGGGACGCGGTGACCAGGACGCCCTCCGGCGTAAAATAGGGGTCGAATCCGCCGAAGCGGTGGGTAAATCCTTGCAGGGCCTTCCACTGGCTGGACCCGGAGGCCACGGCGTACCGCCCGCCGGAGGCGGATTCCTTTTGATGGACGGTGATGCCGCAGGGGGCCACATGATTCTCCAAAATCTCCGGGAGCAGCGCCCGCTCGTAGGTCAGGGCCTCCGACTCGTTGTCCAGCAGCAGCGCCGCCATGCCCCGCCCCTCGACAGTGACCACCAACCCCTGGCGGGACAGGGCGATCTCGTAGGCGTCCACCACGCCCCGGAGCATGATGTCGCCATCCCGGTAGGCGGTGAAGCGCGTGGCCTTTGGCAGGATGTCCGCCATCTCGGCGCTGTAGAGGCAGACCGCCGTGAGACTGTCGCAGGGGACGCCCCCGGTGTACTCCAGGTCCCATCTCACCAGAATGGGCAGGACATAGCCCTCTCCGTCGTAGGTTTCCAGATGGATACTCAGCAAGGGATCACCACCCTGTCCCCAATTCGGATCAGATTGGGATTTTTGATGCCGGGGTTGGCCCGCAGCACGTCCTCCAGTGCCACATCGTACCGCCTGGCGATGCCCCACAGGGTGTCGCCGCTGACGACGGTGCAGATGTTTTCCTGCCGGGCTTTTTCGGCCGACTGCGCCGCCGTTCCGCCCGCATGGACTGCGGTGAGCTCCTCGGTGTATCCGTCGTACCGCTCCCGGAACTCAAAGCTGTAGCGCACGTAGTCCGGCAGAGGCTCCTGCTCCAGCTTCAGGCTGGTAAAATAGGCGTTGGCGATTTGCCACAGGGGGTGGATCAGCAGCCCGGGGCCGTCGCTGTAGAATACGGACGCCAGGCGTTTGAACTCGTCGTAGGCGCCGTCCCCGGCGAACTCCCCCTGGCCCCGCATCACCCGGCAGCCCATCCCCAGATCCTGCATACAGTGGCGGCCAAAGGGGACCTTGTGCACGGCCACCTGCCGCTCATAGGTGATGGAGTAGGTAGCGGGGTTGTGGGGCCAGATGTATTCCTTATAGCGCATGGGGGTCAGCAGCATGTCCGATCACCTCCGTCAATATAGGGGAAATCCGTTGTCATACCGCCGCCCGTCCCGCTGGAAGGCCAGGGATACCGCCTCCGCCGTCAGCGGCGCGGGCCCTGCCGTTACCAGCTCCTCGGTGACGCCGGTCCACCGGCTGGCGGGCGGCTCCGCCTGGGCGGTGACCACGCGGCCCGCTCCCAGGGGCGTCTCCACGCCCTCCGGGATCTCCGCCTGGGCGGCGGGGAGCGGGATGTCCCGCTCCTCCACCGGCGCCCAGACCTTTTCCGCCTCCGGAATCTGACTCTCCGGTTCCATCCGTACAGACGGCGCCTCCAACGTTTCCTCCGCCTGGGGAGGCTGTGCGACGGGGATTTCCTCCGCTTCCTCCTCCGTTTCCCGCCGACGGACCGGTTCCTCTGCACGCCCCACGCCGGTTTCATCGTGGGGAATAGACGCATCCCGCTCCGGCACGTCATCCTGCTCGGACAGCTCCATTCCCGCGCTCTCCGGTTCCTGGATAAACCCGTCGGCATCGGACCGCACAGGCTGTGCCTGTACATCCTCCGCCTGTGCGGAGGACTCCTCGGCGCTCCGGCGCAGCGCCCGGAATCGCTCCGGATCAAAGGAGGCGCTCTCTGCACGCTCCTCCGACGGGCCCGCGGGCCGCTCACCGACTGCCGCCGCCAGCTTCCGCAGCTGCTCCGCCAGCCTGGACAGACCGTCCAGCGCACTGGCTGGCAGCCGCAGATTGACCTGGATCAGCTCCTGCTCCTCCATCAGGCGGACACCTCGATCCGACTGGCGGCCACCACGGTCACCTTCTCGGCCACCATGGACCCCACCTTGCCCTCCTCCTGGATGGCGCTCCACTGGCAGCCGCTGTAGATGACCTTCCGGTCCGGCTTGCAGATGACCAGGGAGAAGTCCGCCAGGGCGAAGAAGTCGATGCCGTCGCTGATGGCGTCGTCGGTGGCGTAGAGCCTGGTCAGCTCCAGTACATATTTGTTCTGTCCGTTGATGGTTGCCACGGGCTCGCTCTCTCCGAAGGCCTCCACGACCTGGCTGGTCTTGGTGGCCTTGGCGGTGTAGCTCTGGACCACCGCGACCTTCCTGCCGTCCAGCTCCAGATAAATATCGCAGCTGGTAGGGAATCCTGTTACTTCCATCATGCCGCTTCCTCCTTAAATCGTGATATGGGCGGTGAGATAGATCTGGTTGAGCCCGTGGGCCACGGAGAAGCTGAACTCCACCAGGCACACCGTGGGGTCGTCCTCGTACACCGAGACGGCCACATCGCTGTAGCTGTCGATGATCTCCGCCTTGAGCTTGTTTTCCAGCTCAACAATGGTCTGGGAGCGGATGGCTCCTCTGGTCTGTGCGGTATTTTTGGTCTGGCTGAACCGACTGCGCAGGCTCTGCCGGATGGTGGGGATCACGTCGTCCACGATCAGGATCGTGGTCAGCTCCCGCCATGTGGCGTCGACTGCGCCTCCCGTGGTGGTCCGTGTGGTGATGCCCCGGACGGGGGAGACGATGCCGCCCACCGCCTCCAGGGGCGTCACGCCGCCGCGTACCAGCAGGTCGATCTCATTGTCGCCATAGGCCGCGCTGACGCCGCCCAGTCCGGGCAGCTGTGTGCCGTTGAGGGGAATGGCGGGATCTCTGGTGACGGCTACCGCCGCCGCCACCGCCGCCGCGGCAAACATGCCCGGCAGCGTTTTCCCCGCGCTGTCCAGTCCGTCGGGCCCCACCAGGGCCATGCGCTCACTGTTGAGGGCCTTGGCCCGCTCCACCAGCTCTGTCGTAGACGCGCCGTCCATGCCCACGACGGCAATGCGCTCCCGCCGTATAGCGGAGGCGCTCTCCAGACTGGCGCGCAGAGCCTGCTGCACCTCCAGTGCGCCGCTGTCGCAGACAATGACCTGCGCGTCCTCCACCGTCTGTAGGGCGGCAAAGGCGGCGGCGTAGTCCTCGCCGTCCACCTTGACAGCCGCCACCACGGACGCGCCGCCCTGGAACAGCAGCTTGAGCATAGTGGACATGCCGGGCGCGTCGGCGGCATCCTCGCCGAATGCGCTCACGCCCATCTCATAGCTGGTCAGCCGGATGACCGTATTGGCCGTGCCGCTGACGCTCTTTGCCGCCACACCGATGGTGCGGACGGCCCGGCCGCCCCACACGGCGGCGGAGGCGCCGTAGGAGGAATAGACCCCCGGGCGCTCATGGATAATACTTTTCATCTGGTTACAACACCTTTCAAAATAAAATCGGTCAGCAGGGCGCCGTCCTCCGAGGCAGTCGCGATGAAATACGCGCTGCAAGCCAGACTGCCCCGCCGCAGAAACATGGAGGTATCCTCGTCCCACGCGGCCTCCTCCCATTTCAGCTCGCTGGGGCGCAGTCCGGAGGGGAGCTTCTCCAGCATGATCTGATGCAGCTTCTCCAGCACCCCGTCGCACCCCGCCGCGCCGTCCTGTGGCGGGCAGTAGATGTCCAGCGACAAGGTCAGCTCCAGGCGAAGTCCGTATACCTCCTGACTGCTCTGGGTATCGGGATCGGTCCGCTGTCCCAGATAGCTGCTCAATGCGCCGCCCCGGCTCTCCCCGGTCCGCAGGCCCACCGCCACCACCGGTCCCTCATAGGACCTGGCCCAGCCGGGCGCATACGCGATCCGGGCGGAAACACCGGCGTTTTCCAGGGCGCTGGCGATGGCGCTTTTGACCTGTTCCAGCCCGCTCACAGCTTGCCCCCCTTTTTCTTCCGCCGGAGAATGGCCCGGCCGTAGAGCGCCCTCCGGCGAAAACAGATGGTCATCGCCTCCTGCACGGCGTAGCACTTGTCCTGGAACCGAATCCAATCCCCCGGCTCCAGCTCCGTCGCCGCCGGACCGATGTACAGCCACCGCTGGTCGCTGACCGCCCCCAGCGGCGTGGCCGTCACGGGCAGGTCCTCCCGCTCCTTCAGAAACGGCTGGAGAAACGCCCTGACGGGAATTTCCTCCCCGCTCTCCCGCCGGACCAGGACGAGATCCTCCCCGTGCTCGTTCATAATTGCCTCCAGCCGTGCTCTCATCCCCGCACCCCCTGGAAGGCAAACGCACTGTCGCCCCAGTATGGGGCCATCAAGCTGGCGGACTGCTGCCGCATGGCAGCGGCGGCCTGGCAGACCTGGCCGCCGCCCCCGGTCCGGACGCTCACGTCGCCCACGGTGAACTGCTCCACGTCTCCGCCGCTGCGGCAGGGCAGCAGCCCCGCCGCGGCCAGCAGCGCCGATGCGCAGAGGAACGCGTCGCCGCAGTCCTCCGGCGTGATCTCCTCCCGCAGACGCCGCCGTATTTCCTCCTCGGCGGCGGTGCACAGTGCCTCCAGCAGAGGCAATTCCGCCTCCGACGGCTGTACGATGGCGGATGCCAACCGCATGATTTGTTCCAACAACTTCCCGTCACCTCCTCCCCCTGCCATAGGGCAGGAGCCTCTTAAATGGTCAGGATCTTCCCCGCGTCGGTGTACAGCTTGGCGAAACCGGAGATGCTGGTAATCGCCGCCCGCTCCACCTGCCGGTCGATGAGCTTGTCGTACTCCACCATCACGTCGCCCGCGCTGACCATCTCCAGGGCATAGTTGCGGTCCAGGCCGATCAGCTTGCCGCTGGGCATGGCGCTGGTGCGCAGCAGCGTGGCGCCCAGGGGAGAGGACAGCGTACCCGTGCCCTGGAAGTTGAGCCCCGTCAGCGGATTCTGGAACTCGCTCATCTTCAGCATGTCCAGCATCACCGCGTTAGGCACCAGGATGGTGTTCATGGTGTAGGGATCGAACTGCCCCCAGAAGTCCAGCAGCGCCTCATAGGTCAGCTTCCCCTTGGTGCCGCCGATGGGAGCGGTGCCGATGGTGAAGGCCGCAGCGGGGTTGTCGTTGCCGTCGCCCTCGGCGATGACCTTGATGGCGTCCTCCAGGTGCATCCTGGCGATGTGCGCGCCGATCTGCCGCAGGGTGATGGAGAACAGGTCCAGCCGCTGGAACCGGATGGCCTCATAGGAGGCCACCAGCATCCGGCCCCGCTTGTGGAGCTTCACAAGGTTGCTCTGGGTCCGAACGGTGGTCTGGGGCAGCTGGGAGCCCTCCTCCACCCGCTTCAGACTCTTCTCCTCCTCGCTGGGTACGGAGGAGATGGAGCGGTAGTCCATCCCGTCAAACTGGGTGGTGGTAGCGGTGATAGAGGGCAGCACGTTGTCCTCCTCCATGCCCTGGCGCACCACCCGGGAGACGAACTCGGGAAACAATACCGCCGACTCCGTGGTCCGGAAGAATTTCTCCACCACATCGGACCGGCTCCCCTTCACATGGATGTCGAAGCGCTTGAGCTGCCGCTGAAAGGCGTCCAGCCCCTCCAGGGGGGTGCCCCGGTAATTTTCACTGGGGTCCGCGGCCTCCAGCACCTGGGTGAAGGACTTCCCCGCCTCGCCATACATGCCCTTTTCCAGCCTCAGATTGTCATACGTATAAGCCATATTCCGCATCCTCCTTAAAGCATGATCGTTGCCGTTTTTGCCGTGGTGTCCACCTGAGCCACCAGGCACATCACGCCGCCCTCGCCGGCGGTTTTCACGCCGCCCTTGCCGTCGGCGGCCAATGCGGCCCAGCCCACGCCGGGAGCCGTCCCCGTGTACTTCGCGGACACAAAGCCGCCCACCTGCACCGTGCAGGCGTCGTCCTTGCAGCAGAGCGCCACACCGCAGAATGCGTCGTCCGCCGCGCAGGCGCCCACCGTGCCGCTGCCGGTCATCTTGACCACCTGGCCCTCGGTCAGCCCGCCGCCCAGAAAGGTGGCGCAGACCTGGCCCACGCCTTCAAAAGAAACACTCATTGAAAAATCCTCCTATTGTAATATTGAGAGAGAATGAACCATGCGCAAACGCTTGGATAAAAAGAGCCGAATATCAGATCAAAAACGCCCGATCCTCGTCCTCGCAGGCGGAGGCGTTCCGGGCCCGGAGCTGGGGCTTGGGCGCATACATCTCCTCCGTGCGCCGCCGGTACACCTTTGTCAGCTCCAGCAGCTCCTCCTCCTCCATTTTCTCCGCCGCCCCGGCGAAGATTTTGAGATCCAGGGTCTCATCGGCCAGTCCGGCCAGCCGGACCAGCTCCTTCCGGAGACCCGCCATGTAGGACCTGCCCAGCCGCGCCTCCTTCTCCAGAGCGTCCAGCTGCTGCAAGCAGCCCGGGTGTGCCGCCAGCAGTCGCTTCAGGTCTCCGCCCGGCTCATGTACGAAGCCCTTGATGACGCCTGCCTTCCTCTGGGCGGGCACAGCCACGAAGCTCCACTCATAGGCGTCCGCCGGGTCCTTGAGCGTAAAGTAGCACAGCTTTCCGCCATACATCCTCCCGCCGCGGTGCTCGCAGTTCGCCTTGCCGCAGATGGAGCAGCTCCTGCCAGTGACGCTGCAGCCGATGCTGACCTCCTTTTTGATGCCCGCCTCGATCTCCTCGATCAGCGGCGCGTTTTTCTCGCTGCGCAGCATGTAGGCGTAGCCCTTGAGAAACCGGCAGCTGTCGCCCGCCGCGGTGGTGCCGCTCTCCCGGCAGACCTCCGTCTTGTAGAGCCGCGCGGTCTGCCCCTCTGTGGACCAGTTGTGGTCAAAGATTCCGCTTTTCCCCACGAACAGTCCGCTGAGGACCTCCAGCGCCTCCTCGTCGAAGCGCTCCCAGTCCCTGTCGATCTCGTTGTCGCACAGCCGGAGGGCAAACGTATAAACCTGTTCCGGCGTCAGCTCCGACTTGCTCAGCCGGTTGATCAGAATCATGTCCTCCCGGGACACGGTGTGCCGGATGACGTCACCCGGCTCCTTGCGAATATCCAAGCGCATTGCATCTCCTTTCTGTCATGGATGGCAGCGCGGTCCCTCCGGTGCCGCGTTTTCCGCAGCCGTACCGGCGGCCCGCTCCATCGCATTGTTTTCCAGGGCCAGTTTTCTGGCCTGTTCCCGATACCACTCGGCCTTGGCCTCCTCCACCAGATCCTGCAAATTGATGTCATCCCAAACCACCTGGAAGTGGCATCCGTACCCGTGCAGCCGCAGCCAGGTCTGACAGATTCGCTCCACGGCCGGTGTCAGGGACCGCCTGATGGCGGTCATCTCGGTGGTGAGCAGGTCGGCCTGCTGGGTGCTCATCCGCTCTGTGCTCGACCAGCTCAGGCCCAGCATGAACGGGGGAATCCCCGTCTTGCTGACCAGCTGCTCCAGGATCTGCCGGATGGGCACGGAGCTGTCCAGAATCTGGTTGTCGGCGCCGATGACCTTGATGTCCACGTCGCCCACGGCCACAAAGTCCCGGACGCTGCCGCCCCGGGTGGCCTCCATGGCCTTGCTCCACTCGCTGGCCAGCTGTCGGCTGCGCTCCTGGGCCATGCCCCGCTCCCACTCGCCGTCCCCCGGCTTGTAGACCACGGCGAAGCGCACGTTGCCCATCCTCTCCCAGTTCACGCCGATGGCGTAATAGATTTTACTCAGCAGCTCCGTGAGGAAGGGCATGGACCGCAGCAGGGACACCCCATAGGGGGCGTAGGTCTCCGGCTGGAAGGGCGTGAAGAGCAGCAGCTGCTGCCGGGGCAGGGGCGCGATCTGTCCGTACTCGTCCTGCCCGCAGATCTGGAAGTCCAGCGGCCCGCCGTTCTCCTGGATCTGGATGTCCTCCACCCGGCCGCAGAGCACGGCGGCCACGTCCCGGTTGTCGGCGGTGGGGACGATTTCCCCCACGGCCTGTCCGAACACCAGCATGGAGTCCAGGTATTGATCCAGGAAGGCGTTGATGCCCCTCTGGCCTCTGCCCACGTCGACCTGTTCCAGGAACTGCTTCAGCTCTCTGTCCGCCCCGGGGTCGCTGCACCGGGCGGACACGCCGCCGCACAGGCGGATGATTTTGTAGATGCAGGCGTCCACCAGCGGCACGGCCTCCCGGATGGCCCGGTAGAGCTGCTTGTCGCCGGTCTGGAGGGGCGTGCAGCCCCCCAGCAGACCGAAGGGGTGCGCGTCGCTGCGCCTGATCTGCGTCGTGGCCGAGGCGCCGGTCTCAACTTCTCTCCTCTTTCGGTTGAAAAATCTCATTTCTCAACTCCTTTTAGCATCTTTGGCGGCGCTTCACTGAGCAGAACACCCCCTCACAGTCCTCCCGTGCGGCCATGGTCACGGCGAAATAGCGCATGTCGTCCATGGCGTGATCGTTGTCCTTGTGGGGGGTATCCCGCCCATTGGATTCCTCGCTCCAGCGGTACAGCGCGATCTCCCGCAGGCAGTCCTCGCAGGGCTCGCATATCACGATGCGCCCTTTTTTCAATAAGTCGGCGGTGATGCGAATTCCGGAGAGGACGTCGTTGTTGGCCTTGATCACGCGGTAGCCCATCTGGCGCAGGGCAGTGATAAAGCTGGCGGCGGAGGGGTCCGCCACCACGCAGCGGATATGGTGAGTGCCGGCCAACCTCGCCAACTCCGATGCATACTCCTGGTCTGTCAGCTGTACGCCGGTCTGTCTGGAGGCGTAGTAATATTCCTCCACCCGGTACCACACGCCGTCGCTGAGACCCCAGAGCCCGAAGGAACAGGGATTTGCGGTGCCATAGTCAACGGAGATGACGTACTCCTCCAATTCGCCCTCGGGTGCGGGCCGCGCGTCCCGCGCCGGGTCGAAGAAGTCGTAGATCAGCCCCTTGGCCGCGGTCCACTCCCCTAAAATGAACCGTCTGTAAAAGGCGCCGCTGTAACTGGACCGGTAGCGCTGTCGGATACGTGGGGAGAGGGAGGGGTTGTCCTCCATGGTAAAGTGGAGGTACAGGGCATTTCTCAGCTCACATTTCAGGATCCACTCCTGATAAAACCAGTGCTGCGGTCCTTCTGGATTACAATTAAACCACAGCCTCGACCCCTGCACGCTGCACCTTGCGATGGCCTGCTCCACGAAGGACCGGGGCATAAGCGCCGCCTCATCCAGCAGAACGCCCGCCAGGGTGACGCCCTGAATGAACGCAGCGCTGCCCTCGTCCTTGCCCCCCATCAGGTAGAAGCGGTTTTCCCTGCCGTTTTTACGGATGACGAGCAGGTTTTCGCTGCGTTTCTCTCTGCACTGGAATCCCAGCTCCTTCAGCGTTGGCAGCAGCTCCTGCAAGAGGTTCCGCCGCAGGGAGACCACGCTTTTGCCGCAGAAGGCGAACTGTTCACCCCGGAAGGAGGCCATAGCCCAGCATACGAAGCTCAGTCCCATGCACAGGGTTTTTCCGCTGCGCACGGCTCCGTCGCAGATGATGGCGTCATAGTGCCTGTCCACAGATTTGGGGCCCCACCAGCACATGACGCGCTTCTGCTTGGGAGAAAATCGTTTGATCTTCATTGCTTTTTTGTCTCCTCCTTTTTGTCAGTTTTCCTCCGACAGAGCGTCCAGCAGGGCGTTCATCCCATCCTCGCCGCCTCCGGCGCATTCCAGCAGCAGGCCGATGGCCTTCACGCGGTCCGAGAATTTGACCTCCACGGCCCCGGCGCTGTTGACCTTAAATTCACTCACGCCCCATAGGTCCAGGCTGCCCACGTGGGTGTCTTTTGGGTCCAGAGCCAGCGCGATGGCGTCATTTGGCCTGCTGAGGGCCACGCGCCGGAGTGCGTCCAGGATTTCCTCCCGATCCAGTTCCATTTTCTCACCTGCCCTTCACCAGTAGGGCGAAAAAGGGAAAAAGTTGCACGTCGCCGTGCAACCTTTCAGAAAAAATTTTTTGTGACCGTCCCTGTGGGCAGTTTATATAGATTGTTCTTGCCCAAGCCCGGGAGCTGCGCGCCCCCGGACTCCGCGGGTACTTTTTGTGTGAACAAAAAGTACCCAAAAAGTCACTTAGGAAACTACGTTTCCTAAGAACTTTCCTTATTACGGGGGATATTGTTTACGCTACGACCTTTAGTCCGTCCGGTCTATCTCCGGTGCCGTGGGCCGATGCCGGTGCTTACTTCTGCGCACGGTTCTAACGATGGTACTGGTTGCCTCGCGGCACTCGGCACG
>CAJUPS010000038.1 GCA_910588045.1 uncultured Oscillospiraceae bacterium
TCACAACCGCTGGAGGAACAAGACCGTGGCCTTCCGGGTATCCCCGGAGGAAAACAAGCAGATTGACGCCGCTGTGCGGCTCTCTGGCCTGACGAAGCAGGACTACATCACCCGGCGGCTCTTAGACCGGGCCGTGGTGGTGCAGGGCAATCCCAGGGTCTACAAGGCCCTGCGTGACCAACTCGCCGCCGTCCTGGGGGAACTGCGGCGCATTGAGGCCGGGGGCGACGTGGGGGATGAACTTCTCGCCACCATTGACCTTATCTCAGTGACGCTGGGCGGCATGAAGGAGGATTGATAGATTGATGGATTCCAGAGAAACGAAAAGGACTGTCCCGGTTCCGTCTGTTGGCGCAGACGGGGAACAGCCCAATTCTCAAACAACTACCCAAAGTATAGCAGAGGAAACGGCTGAAAACAACCCCCAAGAGAAAGATTTAGAGGAAATGCTCCGGGATATGCGGCGCATGAACGACCCAGCCTACCTCCACACAGTTTCCATGAACGACCTTTACCAGAACATCTACCAGAGCAGACCGCCCGTCATTGACGGTCTGCTCTACCCTGGGACGTACCTCTTTGCGGGAGCGCCCAAGGTGGGCAAGTCGTTCCTGATGGCCCAGCTTGCCTACCATGTCAGCATGGGCCTCCCCCTGTGGGGCTACCCTGTCCACAAGGGGACTGTCCTCTATCTGGCGTTGGAGGACGACCACCGCCGCTTGCAGGGGCGGCTATACCGAATGTTCGGCACAGAGGGCACCGACAATCTGCTCTTTGCGGTCTACGCCAAACAGCTTGGCGTTGGCCTGGAGGAACAGCTAAAGAAGTTCGTCCGGGAACACCCGAACACCAAGCTGATTATCATTGACACCCTCCAGAAAATCCGGGAGGCTGGTGGGGATAAGTACAGCTACGCCAACGATTACGAGGTGGTGGGTAAGCTGAAACGCCTTGCCGATGATTGCGGCGTCTGCCTCCTGCTGGTACACCACACTCGAAAGCAACAGGCAGATGACAAATTCGATATGATCTCCGGCACCAACGGTCTGCTGGGAGCGGCGGACGGGGCCTTTCTTCTTCAAAAGGAGAAGCGGACAGACGGCAGCGCCGTTCTGGACGTGGCCGGGCGTGACCAGCAAGACCAGCGATTCTATCTTACCAGGGACAAGGAACGGCTGATATGGACGCTGGAGCGTACGGAAACGGAGGCATGGACAGAGCCGCCCGACCCGGTGCTGGAGGCCATAGCCGCCCTTGTGACGGCGGAGAAGCCGACCTGGGGTGGTACGGCCACCGAGCTGGTAGCGGCGCTCCAGACCGACATGAAGCCCAACGCCCTGGCGATGCGGCTAAACGTCCGGGCCGGGAAGCTGCTGATAGACTACCACATCCGCTATGAGAACAGCAGGAGCCACGCCGGGAGAAGTATCAGCCTGACGCTGGAACCGTCCCAGGCGTGACGACCGTGACGGCTGTGACGGCTTTTTTGAGAGTGGCGGCGGTGTCTGAAACATCGTCACGGTCGTCACGGCTGTCACGGGGAGCAGCAAAGTTTAGGCGGGGTGCAGGGTGCCCTTTTCAAAGGGCGGCCCTGCTGGGGGAGGCAACCGCAGTTGCCGGGGGCAAAGCCCCCACACCCCCTCGGAGAGCCCACGACACTTTGCAGACCGAAGGGATGAAAGTGTCATAGTGGGTTATTACACTTCCTGCAGGAAGTGCCTCCCCCGAACCCCCGTCCTCTTTCAACAACCCAACATCTGAAACAGGAGGATTTTTGCCTATGGCGAGAGGCGACGGTATTGACCGTACCAACGCAAGAAATATGAGGCTGACCGAAACCAAGATCGGTAACACCCAGCAGCACAACGAGCGTGAGAAGGATTCCTATGTCAATCAGGACATTGTACTGGAGCGGACGCCGCTCAATGTCCATTTCAAAACCCCGTCTGCCGGGTATCGGGAGATGTTTGCTCAAATGGAGGCCGACGGCGTGATCTCCACCCGTGGCATCAAGGAGGATGCCTTTCGATACGGTGAGTTGGTCTTTGATGTAAACTCCGCTTACTTCTACAATCACGGCGGGTATGACTTCGCAAAACAATTTTACACCGAAGCCTATAAAGCCGCAATCAAAATCGTGGGCGGAGAGCAGTATATTTTGTCGGCGGTCATGCACGCTGACGAGCGCAACCGGGCCATGTCCGAGGCGCTGGGGGAGGACGTGTACCACTACCACCTCCATGTGGTTTATATCCCGGTAGTGGAGAAGGAGATACGCTGGACAAAGCGGTGCAAGGACAAGTCCCTGGTGGGCAAGGTCAAGGAAACGATCATGCAGGTGAGCATGAGCAAGAAGTGGGCGTCCAAGCCCATTCTGGACGAAACTACCGGGGAGCCGTTACGCACAGCTAAGGGCAAACCCGTTCTACGAAAGTCGTACAGTGTCCTGCAAGATGATTTCTTTGAGCATATGCGCTCCGCTGGCTATGACGATGTAGAGCGTGGGGAACGTGGTAGTTCCGAAGAACATTTGACTGTTACGCAGTTCAAGACGGAGCGTGAGCAGGAACGGCTTGCACAGCTTCAAGAGGTGTCGGCGCTGGCCCAGGTTGAGGCCGACAAAAAGAATAAGGAGGCAGCATCAGCTGAGAAGAAAGCGGCCCAGGCCAGGGCTAAGCTGGACGATGTAGCGCCCTTGCTCAAGGGCATGGAGAAACTGGCGGCGGACTTCTCCGACGACCCGGAGCGGACGCTGCCGGAGGCGGGGCCGCTGGAATCGGCCAAGTCCTACCGGGAGAAAAAGGCCAAGCCCCTTTGGGAGAAGATCGTCAAGGTGCTGCGCTCCGTCTACCGGGCCTACTTCGACCTCAAGAGCAAGTTTGAGCGGTTGCAGAGCGCCTATGATCGTGAGGTCAGTAAGAACGGCTCCCTGTCAGCCAGGATTTATGAGGTTTGTGCCGAGAGGGACGGCTTGAAAGGGCAAGTCAGGGACTATGAGCGGGTCAGACGGGCCATTGGCCCGGAACAGGCGGACAGGATACTGGAGGCAGCTTACCAGCAGGAACAGGTCGAAAAGGAGCAGAAATGGGGTGCAAGGTCAAAAATAAGGGTAGGCGCACGATAATCACAAAAAATGGAGGTAATTTCATGGAAAAGTACATCTTTGACGAGGGCAACGGTCTGTGGTATGAGTTGCAGAGGGACTAACAATATTCGGGCGTGTGCGGCGGAAATCGTGGACACAGAAATTATTTGCGCATGAGGCCCCAAATCGGAGGGTGTCCCGGTGAATGCCCTCCTGATTTATTTGGGACAGCGGGTAAAAACTTCTTGCATTTTAGAGTGTGCTATGCTATACTGCTGTCATCCTGATTTGAGGAGTCTATTCAACATGCGGCAAGGTATTCTTAAATAAAATTTGATAATGGGCACAAAAATAATTGCCCCTTGCAGGGGCTTGGTTTTTGTACCCAATTTAAGAATGCTTTTGCCTTTTTATCAAATATCGTGACGGATAACGGCTCATGTTAGCTGAATGCGTTTCTATGTATCCGAAGTCATGATCCCCAGCGGTAAAAGTATTTGCCGCTGGGGATTTTTGCGCCCTTTTGGGCCTTGTATGGAGGATAGACATGAACATTATCAATATCGGGATTCTTGCCCATGTAGATGCGGGCAAGACGACACTGACAGAAAGCCTGCTGTATGCCAGCGGAACCATTTCAGAGCCGGGGAGCGTCGAAAAAGGGACAACGAGAACGGACACTATGTTTTTGGAGCGGCAGCGTGGAATTACCATTCAAACGGCAGTCACTTCTTTCCAGTGGCACAGTTGTAAAGTCAATATTGTGGATACTCCCGGCCACATGGATTTCTTGGCAGAGGTATACCGCTCTCTGGCTGTTTTGGACGGGGCCATCTTGGTGCTCTCCGCTAAAGATGGCGTGCAGGCCCAGACCCGTGTTCTGTTCCATGCCCTACGGAAATTGAACATCCCCACCATTATCTTTATCAACAAGATCGACCAGGTTGGCATTGATTTGGAGAGCGTATATCAGTCTGTTCGGGATAAGCTCTCCGCTGATATTATCATCAAGCAGACAGTGTCGCTGTCCTCGAAAATAACTCTGACAGAAAACACTAGTGCAGAGGTGTGGGATTCGGTCATCGAAAATAACGATGAGTTATTGGCAAAGTATATCGCAGGAGAATCAATCAGTCAGAAAGAACTTGCGCAAGAAGAACAGCGGCGAGTTCAAGACGCCTCCCTGCTCCCGGTCTATCATGGTAGCGCCAAAAACGGCCTTGGCATTCAACAGTTGATGGATGCGGTGATAGGGCTGTTCCAATCGACCAAGGAACAGGGGAGCGCCGCCCTGTGCGGTAGAGTTTTTAAGGTGGAGTATACAGATTGCGGCCAGAGGCTTGTCTATCTGCGGCTATACAGCGGAACGCTGCGTCTGCGGGATACGGTGGCCCTGGCCGGGAGAGAAAAGCTGAAAATCACAGAGATGCGTATTCCATCCAAAGGGGAGATTGTTCGGACAGATACCGCCCATAAGGGCGAAATTGTCATCCTTCCCAGCGACAGCTTGAGATTAAACGATATATTGGGGGACAAAACCCAACTTCCTCGTGAAATGTGGAGTGATGTTCCCTTCCCTATGCTGCGGACGACGATTACGCCAAAAACGGCAGAGCAAAGAGACCGGTTGCTGGACGCTCTTACGCAAATTGCGGATACTGACCCGCTTTTGCACTACGAGGTGGATTCCACCACCCATGAGATCATTCTTTCTTTTTTGGGTCGGATGCAGTTGGAGGTTGTTTCCGCTTTGCTGACGGAAAAATACAAGATTGAAACAGCAGTGAAGGAACCCACCGTCATTTATTTAGAGCGGCCGCTCAAAGTGGCCAGTCACACCATCCATATCGAGGTGCCGCCTAACCCGTTTTGGGCATCTATCGGACTGTCTGTTACACCGCTCCCGCTTGGCTCCGGTGTAAAATACGAGAGCCGGGTTTCCCTGGGATACCTGAACCAGAGTTTTCAAAACGCTGTCATGGATGGTATCCGTTACGGTTTGGGGCAAGGCTTGTGTGGCTGGAACGTAACGGACTGTAAGATTTGCTTTGAATACGGACTTTACTATAGCCCGGTCAGTACGCCGGCGGACTTCCGCTCATTGGCCCCGATTGTATTGGAACAGGCATTGAAGAAATCTGGGACGCAGTTGCTGGAACCTTATCTCTCCTTCACCCTCTATGCGCCCCAGGAATACCTTTCCAGGGCTTATCATGATGCGCCGAAATACTGTGCCACCATCGAAACGGCCCAGATAAAAAAGGATGAAGTTGTCTTTACTGGCGAGATTCCCGCCCGTTGCATACAGGCATACCGTACTGATTTGGCCTTTTACACCAACGGGCGGAGTGTGTGCCTGACGGAACTGAAAGGGTATCAGGCCACTGTCGGCGAGCCAGTCATCCAGCCCCGTCGTCCAAACAGCCGTTTGGATAAGGTGCGCCATATGTTCAGTAAGATTCCTTGATACGCCACAGCAAGGATGGTTATTGCATTTCCCTGCCTTTCGTGGTAAAATGTAGTTGTAAACCACCAGAGAAAACAACAACCCTGCTACCCCCCGTTATCACCACCGATAACAATTTGATAACAGCCCATCGTATAGGGCTGGATAATATGGACACATCAAATAATCAAAAAAATGAGGTATCAAATTTATGAAGCAAAATCCGTTAAATATGATGCCCAACAACGAGTGGGAATGAGTTCATGTCGTAGGACAATAACACCAGCCTACGCCATAGAAAAATAAGGCCTTGCGTCTACCGACGCAAGGTCTTATTTTTGTCCTTCAGACTATCCTTTCTCTGCCTAACACAAGGATTTTATCATGCATTCCTAGCGGGCGCACCAAATTGCAGCGCCTCCGCCATAGCAGCGGCGTCCGGCATATCAAAGAGCGTTTCCCCATAATGCGCATGGCGGATGACGCCCGCGCCGTCCACGGCGAACCATGCCGGGAGTTGGTCCTGCATCCCCTCCGGCGGCGGGGCATCCTTCTGGGGACCGGAGAACATACTGACCGCCACGGGCAGGATGGACTGGAAATCGTCCCCCGCCAAATCGAACATGGTGTCCGCCGGGAACACGCTGAAGCGCTCGTAGAGCTTCCGCTCCGGATCGCAGATGATCTCAAAGGGATATTTGTTCTCTCCGCCCATGGCCTGGCGGACGCTCTCCGGTGTGGACTGTAGGACCACCTTCACCTGTCCGCCGACGGCGGTGACGGCATCGTACTCCGCTGCCAGGCGGCCCAGGGCCGCGCCGCAGATCGAGCAGCTGTAGTACCGATGGAATAGCAGAACGGTGGGCTTGCCTCCGCACTCCGAGGCAAAGTGCAGGCCGGAGGCAAAGGGCGTGTCGTAGGTGAAGTCCGGCATCTCCATCCCGGCCTCCAGCGTCAGGCGCTCCGGCCGCCCATTGGCCGCCCAGTCCGCCTGGAGCGCCTGCCAGGTCTTCAGCAGGCGGGCCATGGCGCTCTCCACCGCGCTGCGGGGCAGGGCCAGATTGAACCGCTCAAAGCCCCTCCCATCCCTGCCGAACATGGGCCCCTCATCCAAGAACAGCTTCGCCGACAGCATCAGCCGTTCCAAGTCCTTGTGGTGCAGTCCCAGCCCTCTGAAGTCCGCCCACAGCAGGTAGGTCCCCTCCAGGGGATAGCACCGCACCTGCGGGAAGTGCTCCGCCAGGAATGCCTCCACATATTTTGCGTTGCCGTCCACCACCCGGACCAGCTCCTCCAGCCAGGGCTCGCCCTTGTCGTAGGCCAGACGGCAGGCCTCGTAGCTGATGGCCACCTGGGACAGGGACATCCCCATCAGCTTGGCCAGCGCCAGCTTGCCCCGGACGGTCGGGTCCTCGATGAAGATGTTGGACAGCTGCATCCCCGCCAGGTTGAAGGTCTTGCTGGGGGCGGTGCAGTAGGCGCAGATCCGGGAAGCCTTGGGGGACACGGTGGGCAGCGCGGTGTGCCGGTATCCCGGCATGATGAGGTCGTTGTGGATCTCGTCGTCGATGATGAACACGCCGTTGGCCGCGCAGATCTCCGCCAGACGGACAAGGTCCTCCCGGCTCCAGACCTTCCCCACCGGGTTGTGGGGATTGCAGAAAATCAGGACCTTGTTCCTGGGATCCCGCGCCTTGGCCTCCAGGTCGTCGAAGTCGATCTCGTAGGTGTCCTCCTTCCGGATCAGGGCGTTGTTGACCAGCTTGCGGCCCGTCAGCCTTGCCGCCAGGGAGAAGGGGTAGTAGACGGGCTGCTGGACAATGACCCCGTCGCCGGGCTCGGTCAGCACATTTACCAGCATGAGGATGGCGGGCACCACGCCGCTGGTTGTGACGATCCACTCCTGCTTCCCCCCATAGCCGTGGCGGCGCTCCTGCCAGCCCAGCACCGCGTCAAAATAGGCCTGAGTGGGGCCGGTGTAGCCCTGGATCACCGTGTCGATATAGGTTTTCAAGCCCTCCCGGATCTCCGGCGCGGTGAGGAACTCCATGTCCGCCGTGGACATGGGCAGTACGTCGGGGCCCACGTCGGGGTCGATCTTCCGCATCCCCGCCCATTTGTTGGAACCGCAGGTAGAGCGGTCAATGATCGTGGTAAAATCATAGCGCATAACGGTTTCTCTCCTTTTCTTGTCCGAAAGGCTGCAAGCACCCCGTGGAACGTTTTCACCGGGGTGCTGCGCCAGGTTTACTTCTTCTTTCCGATGAGGGTGGACACAATGCCCAGCATCATCACCAGCAGCGCGCCGTACACGGCGGGCATGGTGTAGTTGAAGGCCGCCTTGACCGCCTCCGGCAGGATCCGCAGCAGATAGTTTCCAAAGAGGATCACCACGAACAGGGCGGCCAGGTTCACCACCACGGAGGCCACCATGGCGAACACGCTGGCGGCGTCGCCCTTGGGGGTGCCGTTGCGTGCGTTGACCGCGTTCTGCGCCGCGATGGCGCAGGGGATGCGCATCCTGGTAATGTTGCCGGTGGTGAAGCAGATGTAGGCCCCGGCGATGCCGATCATGGGGAAATACATCACGGGCTCCATCACCCAGGTCCAGAACTCGTGGGCGGCCAGTGCGCCGAAGATGGCCGCCACGGTGCTCCAGCCGGGGAAGCTGTCGTAGGCGATGAAAATATACAGCGCCGGGCAGAAGGTCAGCACCAGCACCGCCATCATGGTGGACGTACCAATCAGGTGCAGCTTTTTCGTATAGGCTCTCAGCTCCGCGTCAACGGATACCGTCGTTTTCTTTTCCATCTCGCTCCTCCTTTACAGAATCATACCGAACAGGGGCCCGCAGGCCATGGCCACCAGGACCGCGATGCCCATGGACCACGCCTTGAGCCACTCGAGCTTGCGCTCACTGGCGATCTTATTCAGCACAAACATGACCACCGCGCCTACGATCATCACCGCAAGGTAGTCCAGGCCCTGGGCAATCTGGGTGGCGGCCAGCACCAGGAAGAATACGGCGGGGAAAACCGTGCTGAAGAAAATGGCCAGCTTGGTGGGCTTCCCGTCCTCGCCGGAGGTAAAGATCCTCTGGAGGGGCTTGCCCAGCCCGCGGCTGATAATGGGGATCAGGATCAGATAGCCGCAGCTCATGAAGGCGCAGGCCAGCATGGCCGCTCCGAAGGCCGTGATCGTCAGCTCCTCCGCCCCCAGGGTCACCCCGGTGAGCAGCGCGCCCATATTGGCCGCCGTCATCTCGGTGGAGGCGCTGCCGATGATGCCGATCCGCATCAGGGTGGCGGGCGCACCCAGGAGACTGATCATCGACAGCGCCAGCACGAACACCGAAATTGCGGGCCCGATGGCCGTCGCACCGCCGGTCTTCAGCGCCATCCTGATCTCTTCCTTGGTTAGGGTCCCCTCTTTCTCCACGCGGCGCTTGGTCAGGCGGTAGATCAGCACCGCCTGTACCACCACCACGGCGATGGTCAGCAGGGCGATTCCCCACATGACCGGCCCGTTGGCCACTTGCATGACTTCACTCATAGCGTTTTTCCTCCCAACAATTTGTTCACAATCACACTTCCATCTATGCCAACGCAGCCCGCAGGACCCGGTCCGCGTTTGACCACCACATCTGCTCCAGCTCGTCCTCCGACAGCCCGGCCCTGCTCAGTGCGTCCGCCAGGCGGGGCCAGTCCTGGGGACCGGCAATCTCAAGGTCCCCGTGGATGCCGTCGAAGTCGCTGCCCAGGGCCAGGACCCCGCTGCCGCCCACCCGGCGGATGTGGAGGATCTGCCGTACCATGTCCTCCACCCGGCTGACCTCGCTGCCGTCCGCCAGGAACGCCGGTCCGATGTTCAGCCCCATGACGCCGCCCTTGTCCGCCAGGAGGCGGATCATGTCGTCCCGCATGTTCCTGGTATGGCCGCAGACCGCCCGGGCGTTGGAATGGCTTGCCACGAAGGGCTTCCGGGCCAGCTCCGCCACCTGGAAGAACAGCCCGTCCGAGCCGTGGGACACGTCGATGACCATGCCCAGCCGCTCCATCTCGCTCACCACCTGCCGACCGTAGTCCGTCAGGCCCCGCCCCATGGCCTCGGGGTCCCCGCTGTGGGGATGGCCGATGAAATTGGGGTGATTCCAAGTGAGCGTCACCAGCCGCACGCCCATATCGTAGTATTTCCGGACATTCTCCAGCCAGTTCCCCATCACGCCGCCGTCCTCAATGGTCAGCAGGACGCCGATTTTTCCGTCCTTCCCCGCCCGGTCCAGGTCCGCCGCCCGCAGGACGGGGAACAGCGCGTCCCCGTGCCGGGCCATCATGGCCTGATAGTTTTTGTACAGCTTCCGGAACATCAGGCCCGAGAGGGCCCCCCGGCAGAATTTCGGGAACATCCCTGTGGGAACAAAATCCGCGAAGCATTGCAGCGCCACGCCGCCCTGCCGCAGGCCCGCCAGTGTGACCATCGCTTTTCCGTTCCCGCCGTCCAGATCTCCGTTTTTTGCCAGCTTCATCAGCGTGTCGCAATGAAGATCATACGCCTTCCTCGCCATAACTCCTCCTTGATACACAACACCTGTTTTGTTTAGCAGCTTAACCATTTATGTATCTATACTACCACGGCTCTCCGAATAGTCAAGCTTTTTTGCGGCTCCGTTCACATTTTCGTAAAATATTGAAAATAATCTGTAAAAAGTTTGTGCAATATTACACCGCATCCAGGCCGCTCATTTCGTATCTGAACAAAAAAGAGCTGACAGGCAGCGGTGAAACCGCCGCAGCCTGTCAGCTGCGCTTGGAATAAGCGTCCAGGACCTTATAGAACGCGTCGAGCTCCTCCGGGGTGCAGGAGCGCAGCAGATCGTTATGGGCCTGTAGGATGGCCGCATTGTCATAGAGCTTATGGGCCGTGCTCAGCCGCACGCCCTCGTCGGTGGGATAGAGGTGGAACACCTTGGCGTTGTCCCCGTCCCGGACCCGGTGGACCAGCCCCTTGGCCTCCAGCTTCTTCACATTTTGGGAGATGGCGCTCTTGGTGCGCCTCCACTTCTTTGCAAGATCGCTGATCGTAATCCCGGGATGGTCCTCGATCAAGGTCAGGATGTGGACCTCCACCATGCTGACCAGCAGACCGGTCCCGTAGTCCCTTGGCTTGCCGATATAGTCGGAGTAAGTCAGGATGAACTGGTAGAGCGTATCAATGCGGGAGCTCAGATGGGCGTATACCTTATCAATTTCCTCTTTGCTGCTGCTCAAGCCCTCACCTCCCCCGCTCTTTTTCTCAGGGTAACATAAATAGGGGGAATTTGCAAGCAAAACCGGAGGAACTTCGGCTTGATACCAATCATCGAATATATTTGGCGCCTTCGGGTCGGATGCGGCAGTGCATATCCCCCCTCACTGCCTGTATTCTGTCGGAGATACGCCGGTATACTTCCGAAAGATTTTGGAAAAGTAGCCCTGACTGTTGTAGCCCGTGGCAAAAGCGATTTCCTTAACGCTCATCTTCCCCTCCGCAAGAAAGCTCTTTGCTTTTTCAATCCGATATTTGGTCAGGTATTCGGTGAATGTCTCACCGGTCTGCCGTTTGAACAGCTTGCTGAGATAAAAAACCGAGAAGTTCAATTCGCTGGCAATCGTTTCCAGGGATAAATTTTCCATATATCGCTGGCTGACAATTTGTATGACCGCCGTAATCGTCTGGTTGGATTGGGCACTGTTATCCTGCTCCTTTATCTGGTTAGACATCTCAATAAAAACCGCCGCCAGCATGTCGCACAGCATCTGGAGGTCCCGGCAGGCCATCACCTTTTCCGTCGGCAGCAGCGGGGTACTGGCTGCCAGCTCCGGAAAGCTGCCGTAAACAACGGCATACAGCCAGCGGGCGCGGTCCAGCATCTGAAATTCCGGTTCCCCACTCAGCTGCAAGCCGACAAAGAAGCGGCGCAGCTCCTCCTCCATCCTGCCGCAGTCACCTGCCCGCAGGTACTTACAGATCCGGGCCGCCGGATCGTTTATGTTGATGACCCGGCTGTCGCACGAGTCCGGCATCTCGTCATGAAACACCATCCGCTCCCCGTGAGCCGCCGCGTAACGCACCGCAGTGACTCCCTGATCATAGGATTTCCGCAGGCCGTCGGCGCTGATAGCCATGTTTCCCACGCCCATATGGCAGCGGAGCTGTCGGCTGTGCAGCGCATCGGCAATGTACCGCATGGTATCCACCACTCGTCCGCGGAGCACCGGCTGTTCACTGAGCGCAACAAATACGCAAAGACCGTTGATGATCTCTCCGATACAGGTTGCCCCGATGCCCCGCATCTGCGATTTGACAACATGGAGAATGGTGCTCCCCTGGCCAAAGCCGCAGATCAGGAAAACATAACCGGCGTTTACCTCCATCTGCATGAAGTCGAAGATGACGCCGAGAGGCGTGTTGGAGCGCATGGAGGCAATGGAAAATACGCAGTCGCTCTCCAGCACCGGCCGGATGGCGTCCAGCTTCTCCTGATGAATTTTTTCCCTCTCCAGCTGGGTGCGGGAGTGCTCAATCTGCCGCATGACCTCCTCCATCACACGGCGCAGCCCCTCCGCGCTTACCGGCTTGACCAGGAAATCATATACGCCCAAACGCAGCGCTTCCTGGGCATAGGCGAACTGGCTGTGGGCGGAGATGATAACGAATCGGGTCTTTCCGCAGATCTGCTGCATCTGCCGGATGGTCTCCAGGCCGTTGATCCCGGGCAGGTTAATGTCCATCAAGACGATGTCCGGCGCACACTCCTTGGCAAGCTCGATGGCGGACACGCCGTTTCCCACAACCCGGACCTCCCGGATGCCGCGGCATCTGTAGCGCAATACCATTGCCAGGGCATTTCCTTCGATCTCCTCATCCTCTACTACCATGATATAGTATTGCTTATTCATTCTTGATTCTCCCCTACTGGAATGACGAGTGTGACAATCGTTCCGCAATTCTCCTCGCTGTCGATGTTGAATTGCAGGTCTGAACCAAAATACATCTGTAGGCGGCGGTAGACGTTACTTAGCCCGATGCTGCCGGAGGAACCCTGGATGCCCAGGCGCAGACTGCTCACCAGGGTTTCCAGCATATCCGGCGGAATACCGGCCCCGGTGTCCTCCACATGGATCGCGATCCGGTCCTGAACCCTGAGCACCCTGACGGAGATGGTGACGCAGCCGGTCACCGGACCGGCCCCATGGAGAATCGCATTCTCCACCAGCGGCTGCAGCACCACGGCCGGAATGTGAATATTGGGTATGTCCGGCTCCACATCCAGGACGAATTGGATGTGGGCGGAGAACCGCCGCTGCTGGATGAACAGGTAGTTCTTCAAGGACTCGATTTCTTCATAGAGCGTGGACGTTTTGTCGGCCTTGTCCAAAGCGTAGCGGAGGAACTCCGAGAGTTTCTCCATCAACTCACTGGTGGAGACATCGCCGCTGATGTAGGCGCTTTTGGAGATCATGCTCAAGGTGTTGAACAGAAAATGGGGGTTGATCTGTGCCTGGAGAGCGTGGAGCTCCACCTCTGTGACCAGGCTCTTCATGGCCAGATTGTCATTCTCCTGCTTGAGAAGGGCATATTCCAGCCGCGCCTTCTCCTTCAGCGTATCCACATTTTCCTTCATCGACCGGACCATCTCGGAGAAGGATTCCGACAGGATGTCCAGCTCGGAAAGGCAGGTGTCCACGCGCTCCAGGACATACTCCCCCATCTTGAGCCGCCGGGTGTTCTCCACCATCGTGCAGATGGGTCCATAGATAATCTTGGTGTACAGCGTCCCTCCCAGAATCGCCAGCAGGAGGATGGCGGCCAGCAAAAACAGCTGCAAATTGCGCTGGAACGTCCACTGCCACGAAACGGCGTCGGTCATCTCCCGCATATAGCCGGACAGATAGCCGTAGTAGGCATCGGCCGTGCGGGTAATCAGATTTTTCCGGTAATACAGCTGATTGTACGTTTCGTAGGCGCTGGCCCTTCCCTCCTCAAAAGCGGTCAGGGGGGCGCAATAGTAGTCCAGCATATTCTCCAACCGCCCAATCCTCCACCGCGTCCGTTCGTCGACCGTCTCCGCGATGGAGGCAAGGTTGCCGTGCGCCGCCTCGAGCATGTCCTCAAACGCCTGGTAATTGCCCGGGATGCGCTCATACAGATACTCCCGGACATGGTAGTCCATTTCGGTAACATTGGCGTAAAACTCGGTCAGATCCTGAATGCAGTCAAAAAACTGGCGGGAGCTGCTCAGATTATGGGAGACGAGATGGTTTGAGACAAGCACCACCAACGCGCACAAGCTGCCCATTATGGCAATATAGCCCATCAAATAGGCACGGATTCCGGCTTTTTTCTGCATCCCTCCACCACCTTTTCAAAACGGGTGATTGCCCGCACAGAAAACCAGCGCGGGCAATCACGTCGCGGGGCCGCCACATCCAAGAACCGTCCAGCCCCTCCATTATAGCAAATTACTTGGGCAAATCAACTTTAACCTTGAGCAGCTCGTTATAGCTGTCGATATTCTCCAGCGTTACCATCATCGTACCGGCATCGTTGACCTTCTGCGCGGGGACGCGGCCTTCTGTGATATTCTGGTAAAGCCAGTAGGCGGCCTGGTATCCATAATTCCAGAAGGAGACGACGGTAGTGCCCTTGATTTTGCCGTCCCGGACGTACTGCAAGTTCTCGTCGGTGTCGTCCACGCCCAGGATGATGAGGTTGTCGGTAATGCCCAGCTCATCGGCTGCGGTCACGCAGGCAGGACCGGCCTCGGCGGCCACGTTGATGCAGACATTGACCTCCGGATAGGTGTTGAAGGTGTTGAGCCACTCGTTGGTGCCGGTCGCCTTGTCAGAGTTGGAGAGGGTGATGTTCACCAGCTCAAATCCACCGGGGTGATTCTCAAAGGCGGCGACAATCGCGTCATTCTGATCGATATAGTTCTGTGCGTTCAGCGCGGGACACTGGATGGACATCGTAATCTTCCCGTCCTCGCCCACATACTTGAGCGCCTCCTGATAGAACAGCTCGGCCTGGGTCTTATACTCCTTGCCCAGGTAGGCCAGCTTTCCGGTGACCTCCTCCAGGTCGCCATCCACCATCAGTACGGCGACACCGGCTGCGATGGCATTGTTGATCGGCTCCGCCGGACAGATGGACTGCGTAATAATACCGTTGGCGCCCTGTGCCACCGCGGTGTCCACCAGCTGCGCCATCTCCTCTGCGGACAGGCCCTGAGGGCCAACCCAGTCGCCCTCAATGCCCAACTCCTTGCAGGCCGCGTCAAAGCCCTCCTTGGCAATCAGCCAGATGGGGTGGGAGAGCAGGGGAGAGACGTAGACGAGGTGGATGTCGGACGGCTTCACGCCCTCGTCTGCGGATGCCCCACTGTTCTCCGGGGCACCGCCTCCCTTCCCGCACGCGGCCAGGGAGAGGGCCAGGGTAAGAGCCAGAATCAATGCAAGTACCTTTTTCATGTTTTTCCTCCTGATTATTTTTTATACACGAAGGCGGATGCCTTAGCGCCTTACGTACAGGATGCCACGCGCAGGAGCCGGACCTCGTCCGCCTCTCCGCGGCGGAACTCCGCCTGGACAACGCCCCTGCCCAGCACCACAAGCCGGTCACACATGGCCAGCAGTTCCGGCATCTCCGAGGAGATCATGATAATGGAGATGCCCATATCCGTCAGCTCCTGCATCAGCTTATAGATCTCCGATTTTGTGCCCACGTCAATTCCCCGCGTGGGCTCGTCCAGCAGCAGCACCCGCGGGTTGGCCATCAGCCACTTGGCCAGGATGACCTTCTGCTGGTTACCGCCGGAGAGGTTGACGATCAGGGTTTCCAGTCCGGGCGCCTTTACCCGGAGCTTGTCAAAATACATCCGGGCCTGTTCGTTCTCCTTGATCCGATCAATAAACGGCCCGGAGACCAGCCTCCGCAGGGTTGCAAGCGTCATATTCTGCCGGATGTCCATTGATTGCACAAAGCCGTTTTTCTTCCGGTCCTCCGACAGGAACCCCAGACCGGCCTGAATCGCCGCCGTCGGGTTCTTGATCTCAACCTTCTTGCCGTCGATCCACAGCTCGCCCCGGTTCTTCTCGATGGCGCCGAAGACCGCCGCCAGCAGCTCGGACCGGCCTGCACCCACCAGCCCAGCCAAGCCAAGGATTTCCCCCCGGTACAGTGTAAAGCTGACATCCTGAATAATCAATTTGCCGTAAGCCGATGGATGGGGAATCTGGAAATGCTCCGCCCGCAGCACCTCATCGCCGATATTCGCCGTGCGCCGGGGGTACATCATATCCAACCGGCGGCCAATCATATCCTCAATGACCCGGGTGCTGTCATAGCCGTCCGCCTTGGTGTGCTCGCTGATTTTGCAGCCGTCGCGGAACACCACCGTCCTGTCGCACAGGGAAAAAATTTCGTCCAGCTTGTGCGAGATATAGATGCAGCTGAGCCCCTTATTCCGCAGACTGCGCAGGATCCGCATCAGATTCTGCGCCTCGTTTTCCGTTAATACGGAGGTGGGCTCGTCCAGAATGAGAATTTGGGGATTTCGGTATAGGGCCCGGGCAATGCTCACCAGCTGCTGCATGGAGGGACTCAAGCTGCGGACGGTCACATGGGTGTCGATCTCCGTTCCCAGCGTCTCCAGCACCCGCTCTGCCTCGCTGTAGAGGCGCGTCCAGTCGATAAGGCCCATTTTTGTCCGTGGATAGCGGCCCAGCAGGATATTTTCCCCCACCGTCAGATCCAGCTCCAGGTTCAGCTCCTGATAGATCATGGCAATGCCGGCATTTTCTGAATCGAAGGGGCTCTGAAAGCGGCAGGGGGCGCTCTTGATTTCAATGGCGCCCTCATAGGACCCGTAGGGGTAAATCCCGCTGAGAATCTTCATCAGTGTGGACTTCCCGGCGCCGTTTTCCCCCACCAGAGCGAGGATCTCATTGGAATAGAGCTCCAGGGAAACGCCCTTCAGTGCCACTGTCCCGGCAAAGCGCTTCACGACATCCCGGACGGCCAGTATTGTGTTCGGCATGGTATCCGCCCCCTACTTCTTTGCCGCCGCTTCGGCGGCGGCATACTCCGTGCTTTTTATGGATTGGCGCATGGTCAATACGCGCTTATATTGATCCAGCAGGACGGAGAGTACCAGTACGGCCCCAAACACCAGATTCTGCCAGTAGACGGATATTTTCATCAGCGTCAGCGAGTTCGTCAGCGCTTCCATAAACAGCGCTCCCAGAGCCGCACCGAAAATGGTGCCCATGCCGCCGAAGGTGGAGATGCCGCCTATGATCGCGCCGCAGATGACCTTCATCTCCAGGCCCGTACCCGTGGACGGCTCCGCCGACCCCAGGCGCGCGGACATCAGGATACCCGCCAGCGCCGCAAGCATACCCGTCAGTATGTAAACCGTCATTTTCGTTCGGTCAATATTGATGCCGCTGATACGCGCGGCCTCCTGGTTGCCGCCGATGGCGTAAACCGACCGGCCAAACACGGTCCTGGACAGGGTGATATGTCCCACAACCGCAATGGCGATGGCCAGAGGCACAATGATGGGAAACTGCCCCAGCAGCTTGGTGGAGCCGATGGCGACAAAATCCTCCGGCAGGGGGAAAATCGGAACCCCCTTTGTCAGGGCGGAGACGAGGCCCCGGGCCATATACTGCATACCGAGGGTGACAATCATAGGCGGCATCCCCGCCTTTACAATCAGCACGCCGTTGACAGCACCGGCGGCCACTCCCACCGACAGGCCCAGCAGGATGGCCACCGGAACCGGTAAGCCTCCATTTGTGCAGGCCATTCCGCAGATCAGCGCCCCCAGCGCATAGACCGAGCCCACCGACAAGTCCAGACCGCCGGTAATCAGGGTCAGCGACATCCCCACAACCACCACCAGGGTAAAGCCGGTGGCATGAAGAATATTGATGATATTCGAGGCGCTGATAAACGCGGGGTTCACACAGATGACCAGCGCGGAAAACAGGAGCAAAATAAGGATGATACTGCTCTCCTGTTTCTTTAGGAACCAATCCGATGCTCGCTTGAGAATCGCTTTCTTGCTTGAGCCCATTGTGCATTCTCCTTTATCAACAAGGTTTCCTGTTTGCCATGGTACAATTATAACAAACAATTTCCGCGGTTCCTATTCGATTTTTGTGCAGAATTTTGTCCTCCTTTTCGACTGTTTTGCCCTTCGGCAAAATTTGGAGCTTTTGAAGGACACAATTTTACCAATTGAAAACAGAGTTGTACAAACGATTGCTGTTGAGGGAATGACTCCGGCTGCATTATAATGGAGGTGCAAAGAGGTTTCTCAATACCAACCCATCTAAAAAGGAGTGTGCGACAGGTATGAACAAAATCGAGCGCATCTATGCGGTCCTGAACGGAGAAGTCCCGGACCGGATTCCTGTTATTATCCACAATTTTCTGATGTCGGCCCGGGAGGGCGGCATCACCATGGAAGAATTTCGGGCATCCCCCGATGCGATTGTACGGGTAATGACTGCCAGCTGCGAGAAGTACGATACGGACGGCATCTGCCTGGATGTGGATACGGCGCTGCTGGCCAGCTCCTGCGGCGCGGACACATTTTATCCGCGGGATATTGCCGCCGTGGTGGCCGATAAGCAGCCCCGCTCCATCCCGGAAATTATCGAATATATCCAGACTCACGATCTGGAGAAGCAGCCCCGCATCCAGCTGTATCTGGAGACCATCGAAAAGCTGGCGGACTGGGGGAAGCGCAACGGTGTATTCATCCGGGGAAATGCCGACCAGGGCTCCTTTTCCCTGGCCTGCCTGCTGGTGGGGATGAACGACTTTTTAATGATGCTGCTGGACGAAGACGAGGAGGAAAACCTATTCCAGCTGCTGGAGGCCACCTACCAGGTGTCTCTGACCATGCACCGCCTCTGCTTCCGGGCCGGGGCGCATTGCACCAGCTACGGAAACAGTTCAGAGGGCTGTTCTGTGGTCTCCCCCACTGTTTTTCGGAAGTTTGCCAAACCCTTTGAAACCCAGCTTGCATCCCAGCTGCAAAGCGAGGGAATCCCCACGATTTGCCATATCTGCGGGACGGTGGACCCGATCCTCAAGGACCTTTCGGAAACCGGGTGCAGGATGTACGAGCTGGACTATAAGACGAATATTCGCCGCGCCAAGGAAGCTGCCAAGGGGCACTTCTCCATCTCCGGCAACATTGATCCGGCCCTGTTCAACTCAGGATCCCCCGATGATATACGCCGGGAGGCCCGCACGCTATGCGACCTGTTCCGCGGAGAGGGGGGCCTCATGATAGGCCCCGGCTGTGCGCTCGGTCCTGACACTCCCAGCGAGAACATTTTCGCCCTGGTCGAAACCGTGAAGAGGTTCGGCTGATGGAGCGCTGCATGGTCCGATATACTTCCTCTTTCTATCATTTCAAAGTGCCGGGGATTCCTGCGCCAATATCTTAAAATGTGGGGAGGAAACCGGTATGCCCCGCTATCTGATGCGGAATCCCACCGGCTGTCCCTGCCCAGACTTTCACCGCTCCCAGGATTTTGGATGTCTCTTCTATGAGGCAGCAGAGACGCGCGCGCAAGGAGGTCCATCATGAAGCGCTATGGAATTGCCCTGGAACTGGCCCACGTTCCCCCGTTAGACCCCGATTTTCTGCCCCTCCACCGCTTTAATCAGGCATTTTTAGCAGAGGCGAGAGAGCCGGTCTCCATCGCCGTGGAGCGGCCCGGGGGTCAGATTTCCGTCTGCCGAACCTTCATCCGCAGCGTTGGAGCCATGAGGGCGGCGGATCGGTTCTACATCGACCGCCTGGTCAAAACCCTGCTTTGGATGAAGGGCGGATTCCGCATTTATGTCAGCGGCAGCAGGGCGGTCTTTCATTTCCTGGGCGAGACCTATGGCCCAGGCGGAAAACGTGCTTTTGACAGCGCCTACATGGCCGATGTCTTCGAGCACCCCTTTGAGGTGGTATGGGCCCCCGAGCCTCCGGCTGAACGGGAAATCCCCAGGGCCACAGGCGGCCATCTGGACGGCTGCCGGATCGGCTTTGACGCCGGAGGCAGCGACCGGAAGGTCTCCGCCGTCATGAACGGGCAAACGGTGTACGCGGAAGAGGTGGTCTGGTTTCCCAAGCTGAACGCGGACCCGGAGTATCACTACGCCGGTATTTTGGAGGCCCTCCGCTCCGCTGCGGCACACCTGCCCAGGGTGGATGCGGTGGGCGTCTCTTCCGCCGGAGTATATCGGGACAACCGCACGATGAACGCATCCCTGTTCCGGCAGGTGCCCCGGGATGTATTCGAGGCAAAGGGCAGGGACATCTATATTCGCGCCATCACAGATACTTTCGGGGAGATTCCCTTCGAGGTGGTCAATGACGGCGATGTGACCGCGCTTGCGGGTGCCATGAGCCTGAAGGATACAAATGTCCTGGGTATCGCCATGGGCACAAGCGAGGCCGGTGGCTTTGTGGACAGTCAGGGCCAGATTACCGGCTGGCTCAACGAATTGGCTTATGTACCGGTAGACGCGGGCGCCGCTGCGGCGTCGGACGAGTGGAGCGGGGACATTGGCTGCGGGGAAAAATATTTTTCTCAGGAGAGTATCATCAGACTTGCGCCGCGGGCAGGGATCCCTCTGGACGCTCACCTCAGCCCGGCGGAAAAGCTGGCGGCCGTCCAGAAGCGGATGGAGGAGGGCAGCGACGCAGCTGCTCAGATATACGAAACCATTGGCGTATACTTAGGACATACCTTGCCCTATTACCACGCGCTCTATGGCTGCAAGCATGTTCTCCTGCTGGGCAGGGTAATGAGCGGCCGGGGCGGAGATCGAATCGCTGAAACAGCGGATCTCGTATTGCGGGACGAGTACCCCGGCGTCCATGCCGCCCTTACATTGGAGCTGCCGGACGAGCGCTTCCGGCGAATAGGGCAATCCATGGCCGCGGCCAGCCTGCCTGCGACGAAAGGGGAGGTGGGGAGCATATGTTGATAAGGGGGGCAAAGATTTTTTGCGGACGCTCCTTTATAGATGCCGACATTCAGTTTGATCGAACCGTGACCGCTGTGGGCTCTCTATCCGGCCCTACGGACATAAACGCCGCCGGGTGCTATGTCATCCCCGGACTGGTGGACATCCATACCCATGGTGCGGTAGGGGTGAGCTTTTCCGACGGGGATCCGGCAGCGCTTGCGGCCGCTGGCAACTACTACGCCGCTCATGGCGTCACATCCTTTTTGGCCACCACGCTGACACGGCCGGAGCCGGACCTCATTGCCGCCATGCACGCTGTCCGGGCCTACCGGCGACAGGGTGGAGCCAAATGCGTCGGCGTCCACCTGGAGGGCCCCTTTCTCTCCTGCAACAAGCGCGGCGCTCACAACCCGGACTGTTTGCGTGCGCCGGATATAAACCTGTTTGACCGGCTGAACGCCGCCTCCGGCGGCAGGGTGCGGCTAATCACCTTAGCCTGTGATACAGAGGGGGCCCCGGCGCTGATCAGACATGCCGCTCAGGTCTGTACCGTGTCCTTGGGCCATACCAATGCCGACTACGACACGGCCCTGACGGCCTATGCCGCCGGGGCTACCCATACTACCCACCTGTACAACGCGATGCCGCCGCTTCTCCACCGTCAGCCGGGCGTTATTGGAGCGGCACTGGACAGCAACGCCAGTGTGGAACTGATCTGTGACGGACTGCACATTCATCCGGCGGTCATTCGGGCTACGTACAGAATGTTTGGGGAAAGGCTGATCCTGGTGTCCGATTCCATCAGCTGCGCAGGAATGCCGGATGGGGACTACCAGCTCAGTGGGCAGTCTATCACCGTTACAGCTGGAAGAGCCCTTGTTTCCGGCACGGATACCCTGGCGGGTTCGTCCATCTCTCTGCTGGATGCGGTGCGAAATGCGGTACATTTCGGTTTGCCTCTGGAAGCGGCGGTGTACGCGGCGTCTGCCGCCCCCGCCCGAGCGGCCGGACTGGATGCCGGTATCCTCCGCGTCGGCGGGGCAGCGGATCTGGTTATCCTGGATCAGCAAATGAATCCCTTGGCGGTATTTATAGATGGGGAAGAGCAATAAGGTCATCATCGGAACCGTGGCAGGGGAGCTCTACGATCTCCGATAACGAAAAAGCCTCCCACGGCCTGTCGATCCTGGCTGCCGTGGAAGGCTTTTGATGTGGTTTTGGAGAGAGGCAGGGCATTCGAGTCAAACGCACTTCTCAAAATTTCTCTTTCTAAGAAAGCCGCAAGAACACCGCACTTTCGGGTGGTCTGTCTGTCACCCCCCAAGTTCCCGAAAAGATAACGCTGAGTGAGAGCGCAATCGATCACGTGGTCAATCAGATGTTTCAGTCAGTAGACCATTTACTGACGGTGCGAAATTTGAATAATGGACAGCTTCCCCCAACACAGCGGTGTGAATGTCCCCGCCTCTATGGTCAAAAGTTGGAAAGCAAACAACATCCCGGTGAAATCAGCCGTTTTCACCAGGATGTTGGTGCGTTGTAAAAAATGTGAGTCCGGCCATCTGGTCTACAGTAAGCTATAACGTTTTCACTATCTTTTGTTGCAGAAGTAATATCCCCAAGGGCTCGGTGGTAATCGCTGGTATCTATCGAGGCGACCAGGTGTACCAGTTGATCAAGCTCCAGACAGAGTCCAACGGTTGTGAATACAGGTTCTAAAAGTTGAGGAGACTGTCCCCCTTCCGGGGAGCAGTCTCCTGCGTCTTATAGTCGCCATTCCTGAGCTATTCCCAACTTCCTCCATCAACCGCCCGCCCAATCCAAACTGCGGCGGACCGCCCTGTGCCAGTCATGAAGCAGCGCCGTACGCTGTTCCTCTGCCATATCCGGCGTAAAAACCCGCTCTGTTTCATTAGCCAGCTGGAGCTCCTGCTGGCTGCCCCAGAACCCCACCGCAAGTCCCGCAAGGAATGCCGCGCCCATTGCTGTGGTTTCCCGTATCCGAGGACGGCATATCTCCTTGTTAGTGATGTCCGCCTGGAACTGCATAAGAAATGCGTCCCTGCTTGCACCGCCGTCCACCTTCAGCCGGTGAAAGGGAATACTCGCATCCCGTTCCATAGCAGTGATCAGGTCGTTAGTTTGATAGGCGATAGATTCCTGCGCCGCACGGATGATGTGTTCCCGCCGGGTGCTTCTGGTGATGCCAAGTATACAGCCGCGGGCGTACATATCCCAATGGGGCGCCCCCAGACCGGTGAAGGCGGGCACCATATAGACGCCCCCGTTGCCATCGAGTTTGCTGGCATAATATTCTGCATCAGCGGCGTCATGGATAAGTTTCAGCTCGTCTCTGAGCCACTGGATGACCGCACCGCCTATGAATACGCTGCCTTCCAGGGCGTACTGCACGCTATCCCCTATGCCGATGGCAATGGTGCTCAAAAGACCGCTTTTACTATATACCACCTGATCACCGGTATTCATCAGAAGAAAGCAACCGGTTCCATAGGTACTCTTTGCCTCTCCCGGAGAAAAACAGCATTGACCAAACAGCGCTGCCTGCTGATCTCCCGCAATGCCCGCAATAGGCACCTCATGCCCCTGGATGACTGTCGTTCCGTAGACCTCGCTGCTGCCGCAGACCCGGGGCAGCATTTGAATCGGAATGTCGAACAAGTCCAATAGTTTGGGGTCCCAGTCCAAGGTATGTATATTGTAGAGCATGGTGCGGGACGCGTTTGTATAGTCCGTCACATGGACCTTGCCGTTTGTCAGTTTCCAGATCAGCCAGGAATCTACCGTTCCGCAAAGCAGCTCACCGCGCCGTGCCCGATCCCGGGCACCCTCTACATGGTCCAATATCCACTGGATCTTGCTGGCAGAGAAATAGGCGTCGGGAACCAGTCCGGTAGCCTTGTAAATATAATCGCCGTATCCTTTTTCTACCAGACCGGCAGCCAGATCCGCCGTGCGCCTGCATTGCCATACGATGGCATTGCAGACCGCGCTGCCAGTGGCTCTATCCCAAACGACAACCGTTTCTCTTTGGTTTGTAATGCCAATGGCAGCAATATCTCCGGCAGGAATATCACTGCGGGTGATGACCTCCATCATAACCGCATACTGGGAGGAATACAGTTCCTGTGGATCATGTTCCACCCAGCCCTGCTGCGGGTAAAGCTGCGTAAATTCTTTTTGCGCAATGCCCACTATGTTCTGTTTCCGGTCAAAGAGAATGGCACGTGAGCTGGTGGTCCCTTGGTCCAGGGCGAGAATATATTTGCCCATATTTCTCCTCCTACAGCCGCGCTACACCGCTTGTCCTTGCTGCTTGCGCCACCGCTTTGGCCACTGCCGGACCTACCCTGGGATCAAACGCCTGTGGGATGATATAGTCCTCCCGCAGCTCCTCCTCGGATATAAGCCCTGCCAGAGCGCTCGCCGCAGCCAGCTTCATCTCTTCGTTAATGTCGCTGGCCCGTACGTCGAAGGCCCCGCGGAAGATCCCCGGAAAGGCCAGCACATTATTGATCTGATTGGGAAAATCAGACCGGCCGGTAGCAACAATCCGCGCTCCTCCCGCCTTGGCTTCCTCCGGAAATATTTCCGGGGTGGGATTGGCGCAGGCAAAAAGGATTGCGTCCCGATTCATCGTCCGCACCATCTCTGCGGTGACAAGGCCAGGTGCGGAAACCCCGATAAACACGTCCGCGCCCACCAGCATATCCGCCAGGGAACCGGCCCGCTTTTCCAAATTCGTGACGCCTGCCAGTTCCCGCTTGACCCAGTTCAGCCCCTCCCGCCCCGCGTAGACGGCGCCCCTGCGGTCGCACATTGTAATATTCTTGAACCCTGCGGACAGCAGCAGCCGTACAATGGCCACTGCGGCGGCACCAGCACCGGAGGTGACAATCCGCACATCCTGTGGTTTTCGGCCTGTTATTTTCAGTGCGTTTTGCAGGCCCGCCAGCGTGATGACCGCAGTCCCGTGCTGGTCGTCGTGAAAGATGGGAATATCGCATTTTTCTTTCAGCTTCCGCTCGATCTCAAAACAGCGGGGGGCGGAAATGTCCTCCAGATTCACGCCGCCGAAAGAGCCTGAAATCAGGTAGACCGCATTGACAAATTCATCCACATCCTTGCTCTTGACACACAGCGGGAACGCGTCCACACCGCCAAAAGCCTTGAACAGGGCGCATTTCCCCTCCATTACCGGCATACCGGCTTCCGGACCGATATCTCCCAGGCCCAGGACCGCCGTGCTGTCCGTAATGACCGCGCATAGATTGTGACGGCGCGTCAGTTCATAGGACTGGCTGACATCTTTCTGAATCTCCAGGCAGGGCTGGGCCACGCCCGGAGTATAGGCCAGCGACAGCTCGTCCTTCGTAGAAACGGGAACGGAGGCAATCACCTCCAGTTTTCCTCTCCACTGGCGATGCAGCCGCAATGATTCCTGCGCATAATCCATGGCTAGTTCCTCTCTTCTTCCGGTTGTGCGTCGCGCTCCTCAAAAGGAAAACGGTAGGGGAGCTTCAGTCTGTCGCGTAGCGCAGTCATCTCCTTCTGAACCGCCCGATTAACGGGCACGCCCTTGTCTTTCCGCTCCAGCCAGGTCAGGTACTCCTTTTCTCCTGCCGTATAAATGCGCTCCTCACCGGGCGCTCTCCGGGAGGCGCGCAGAGCGCGGCAGATATCGCCGGTCACTTTCCGGAAGGTTGCCCGGCCCATGAACGCCTCTGGGTCCACAACGAAGAAAAAGTGCCCCAGGTGGTACATCTGCGGCCTGCCATCCGCGCCAACGCCGGTCAGGGCCTTCATGAATTGCCCTCCTGCCAAGGCGGCGGAGAGGATTTCCACGACAGCGGCATAACCGTAGCCCTTATAGCCGCACATTTCTGCCCCGATCCCGCCCAGAGGAGCCAGAGCGGCGGTTCCATCCACCAGGGCCTTCAAAATGGCGCCGCTGTCCGTCATGGCGGACCCATCGTGGGCAATCACCATGCCCGCAGGCGTATCCTTTCCGTTTCTTGCGTAATATTCGATCTTTCCCCGCTGTACGATGGATGTGGCGCAATCAAGGCAGAAATCGAATCCCTCGTCCGTAGGGAGGGAGAACGTCAGCGGATTGGTCCCCATCATATTTTCCACGCCGAAGGTCGGCGCAATAGAGGGTCTGGCGTTGGTGCCAGCGATCCCGATCATGCCCGCCTTGCTGGCCATGCTGGTCCAGTAACCAGCAATACCGAAATGGGTCGAATTTCGAATCGCACCGCCAGCCATTCCATAGGTCCGGGCTTTCTCAATCAGCATCTCCATCATCTGATGGCTGGCCACCATGCCCATGCCGTCATGAGCGTCCATCACTACCGTCGTCGGCGTTTCCTTCAGTATTTCGGTTTTTGTCACAGGCAGAAGGGTTCCGTTTTCGATCCGGTCAATATAGATCGGCTTGAAACGGTTGCAGCCGTGACTCTCAATTCCCCGGCGGTCCGATTCCAGCAAGACGTCCGCGCAGATTCCGGCGTCTGTTTCCGGTACGCCGTAGGCCTTGAACACGTCGATCATAAACGAGTTCATCAGTTCCCAAGAGACGTAAGGTCTTGTTTCCATAAAATCACCTTTCCGATCATCCTATCCCGTCATGCGCATACAGCGGGACAAAACGACCCTCCTTTCCATAATCAAGCGTTCCGGCGGGCCTCTTGGCCGAGATACTGTGCCAAAGCGTCCATCGACGGGCTCTCGCCGTGCCGCACATAGTATCCGGAGACAACATTTCCCAGAAAAGCCGCCAGGTCCGGCTCCATCCCGCACAGCAGCCCGAACGCCGTCCCAGCGTTAAAATGATCGCCGCCGCCAGTGGTCAAGACGGGCCGGGGCGCGTAATTTCCCGGAACAATCCACACTTGGCCGGTTCCGCTTGGATCCTTGTGGCAGCATACCGCATTTTTCAGCGTGTGAACGGCCAATACGGAAATACCCGCGCTCTCCCGAAATCCCTGACAGGATTTTTCCCAGGATACTCCCGCATCCTTCCCCAGCGGCGCACGGGGCGCCGGAATTTCCAACGCGGCCATCAGCCGCCCGGCTTCCCGCAGGTTGCAGCTGAGTACAGTCTCTCCGTAAGTCCCAAATCGGCGGATAACGCCAAGGGCTTCCCGTATATCCGCCTCTGACCGCTTGGTAGGGTCCGCCAGGTCAAAGAAGATGATACGCCTGCGTTTTTCCAGTCTGGGGAAAATTTTTGCAAGCATCTGCCGCCAAATATCCGTCATACCGGGGATCATCGTCCAATTATTCAGCGCGATCAGATCCGCCTCATTCATTGTCTTGACCAGCAGGTCCGGACCGGCCGCCGCTGTCAGACTGCCCCAGGTAACGGAGTTCAGGCTTTCCAGCGTTGAGGAAATGATCTTTCCGTCAAAAAATTCCAACGCGTCCGTCCGGGCGGGTTCCGCATAGGAAATCAGCTCCACTTCTTTACTCAGCGACTGAAAAACCGGATGGAGCTTTCCTTTTCCCATGGCGCCGATGCAGACGGTCCGAAGGCCCAGCCGGGCGGCCGCCTGAGCCATAATAACGCCGTTCCCTCCAGGCTTGGTGCTTACGGGCACCAGTTCCACATTCATGCTCAGTCCGGCGGCTTCCGCGATCTTCCGCCCATAGTCTGCCATTGCCTCCATACGGCTGTAGCTGCCGCTGTCGGTCCGCTGATCCACCACGTAGAGGATCTGATCCACAAAACCGTCCAGCCCGATGCAGGCGCTTTTGTCCCCGCCGCGCATCGTCGGGAGACGTTCCAGCAGCCTTGCGGCATATTCTGAAAACGCCGTTTTCACTGCATCACCTCCTCTGTTCCTTCCATCTGATCAGAACAGCGACTCGCTGTATTTGTCCACTGTGACCTCACCTGCATAGTATTTTGACAGTGCGGCAAAGTCATGGACAAAATGGCTGTACTCCGTGTGTGCCTTGGCGGCGGCCTCATCGGCAAAAGTTTCCATCAATGTGCAGATATTTGTCTCCAGGTCGAAAAATACCGCATATTCCAGGCAGCCCGGTTCCTGCCGGGTCTTTTCCACGCAGGGCCTCAGCCCGGCGATATAGTCGTCCGTACACTCCGGCTTAATGGGAAATTTTGCTACAAATTTTACCATAGTTCCTCCTTCGTTCCTCTGGACCGAATCACCTTGCCGTACCATCTTCCGCTCTCTTTGACGATCCGCTTTTGGGTCGGATAGTCAATATAGACAATACCGAAACGCTTCTCATACCCGAAGGCCCACTCGAAATTGTCCATGATCGACCACACCAGGTAGCCCCGCACATCCGCGCCGTCCTGAATGGCGCGGTGGAGCTGGATCAGGTGGTCGTGGAGATAATTGACTCTGGCGTCATCATTCACTTCGCCCTTCCAGTTAACCACGTCATGGAAAGCGCCCCCGTTTTCTGTCACAATCATCTTGATCCCGTAGTCTCTCTGTACCCGCATCAGCGCGTCATAAAAGCCCTCCGGATAGACCGGCCAGCCCATTTGGGTGAACTGCTCCACCGGCGGCTTGGCCAAACTGACCATGGTGGGCCATATGTCCGTTCCGGCCTTTACAAAGTCGCTGTAATAGTAGTTGACCCCAAGAAAGTCGATTTTCTGCGAGATGACTTCCCTATCGCCCGGGCAGAGTTCCGGCAGGACCACGCCCTGTTCCTGATACCACCGCCACATATCCTCCGGATAGCGCCCTTTCACAACCGGGTCCAGGAACCACCGGGTCCACGCGCCGTCATGGCGGACGGCCGCCTTTCGGTCTTCTTCCGCTTCGGTGGCCGGATAGGCGGTGGGAAAATAATTGATGATGCCGATTTCTCCCGTCATCCCCATCTCCCGGAACCGTTTGACCGCCAGACCGTGTCCCCGCAGCAGGTTGTGCGCCACTTGCAGCGCTGTGGAGAAATCCTTGATACCGGGAGCCATGTTCCCCATCCAGTTTCCGTTATAGGCAATCACCTGCGGTTCCAGGATGGTCGCCCAGAAACGGACCTTGCCGCGCAACGCCTCAAACATTACCTGCGCATAGTCTGCAAACCAGGAAGCGGTTTCTCGGTTCGCCCAGCCGCCAGCATCCTGAAGCTTCTGCGGCAGATCCCAGTGATAAAGCACAACAAAGGGCTGAATCCCGTTTTCCAGCATACAGTCAATGACGTCCCGGTAAAAGGCCAGTCCCTTTTGGTTGATCTTGCCCGTACCGCGCGGAAAAATCCTGGGCCAGGAAATGGAGAGGCGCTGCACCTGAATCCCCAGTTCTTTCATCAGCGCAATATCCTCCCGGTACCGGTGGTAGTGGTCGCAGGCCACGTCGCCGGTGTCCCCATTCGCTACATTGCCGGGATTGTGACAGTAGCGGTCCCAGATGCTCTCTCCTTTGCCGTCCTCATCCCAGGCCCCCTCGATCTGAAAGGCTGCCGCCGAAGCACCCCACAAAAAATCCTCTTTGAAAGGATACCGCCTCATACTCCTAACCTCCTTTGGCCGGATCGCGGCTACACGATCGCAACCTCTCTCTCCTGCGCAGAAGATTCGTAGATGGCACCCAGCATTTTCTGAACAATGACGCCATCCTTCACACTGGAAATGGGTTCCCTGCCGCTCTTGACACAGTCCACAAAGTGGTGGATCTCCTCCTCGAAGGCGGGCTGCCACCCGCCGGGAACATAGAGTCTGGGAACGGTGTCCACCAGATATCCGTTTTCCTCCCCATAAAAAGCAAACGGATTCAGGCTGGCTCCGCCCTTGGAACCGTAGATTTCCGAGAACATATCCTTTTCCTGGCCGTTAATGGCCCAGCTGACGTCCACGCTCATGGACACCTGATTTTCGAAGCGGATGAGCGCCGTGGCGGAATCCTCGGTGGTTACCGGCATATCCGACTGCTCTCCCGCCACCCATCGGTTGACGCACTTGGTCTGGTAATTCCCGATGCGGTGGTGGACCACGCCGCTGACAGAGAGGGGGCGGGGCTTTCCCATCATGTACCAGTTTGTAATGCCGCAAAATAACTTACTCAAGAGGAGCGGGGAAACGGCTAAATAAAA
>CAJUPS010000039.1 GCA_910588045.1 uncultured Oscillospiraceae bacterium
AGCGGGTGGCTGTGCGGGTCCGGGGGCCTTGCGCGTTCCTGCCATACCGGACGGGGGCGCGCTGCCGCCAACGGGCGGCTGTGCGGGTCCGGGGGCTTTGCGCGTTCCTGCTGTACCGGACGGGGATACGCTGCCGCCGATGGGCGGCTGTGCAGGTCCGGGGGCCTTGCGCGTTCCTGCTGTACCGGATGGAGCCGCGCCGCCGCTGACGGGCGGCTGTGCGGAGCCGGGGGGCTTCCGCGTTCCTGCTGTACCGGACGGAGCCGCGCCGCCGCTGACGGGCGGCTGTGCGGGTCCAGGAGCTTTCCGCGTTCCTGCCGTATCGGACGGGGGCACGCTGCCACCAGCGGGTGGCTGTGCGGGTCCGGGGGCCTTGCGCGTTCCTGCCATACCGGACGGAGACGCGCTGCCGCCAACGGGCGGCTGTGCGGAGTTGGAAACTCTGCGTGTTCCTGCCGTACCAGACGAATGGCGCTCACCCCGCCCAACAGCGGTAACTCCGGGCGGCGGGGAAATCTTTGGCGTCCCGTCCTGGCGAATGGGCTTTGCCGCCCGCGTCTGCTGTGTGTTGGTTTGGGTGCTGGAATGCGCGGAGGAAGCCGAGCTGGTAACTGTTTCCGACGCCGTATGTACGACAGACGATTTCCGGGATTCTCCCGTTCCCGGCTTGCCGCTTCCACCAGCCTGCGGCTGCGCACCAAGCCGTACACGAGGAATTGGCGGCCGCTGCGGCGCTTCCTGCTGTTCGTAAACGCCGCCGCCTGACGCTTCCGCGGTGGGGGCGCTTGTACCGCCTGCCCCGCCAGACGGGTTTTGGCCGCTTTGCGTTCCCATTCCTGAGCCGGGGCGCACAGAAGATCTCCGCGCGCCTTTTTGTGCTGCCGGGCGCGCCTGTGCCCCGCTGCCGGGCGCAGGTTTCTGGGTTGGCTGCTGCCCGGCTGTCGGCTGTTGACCGCCCTGGGTGGGCTTTGCGCCTGTACCGGGATTGGCACCGGCCCCTGCTGTCCCCGTCCCGCCGGGAGGCGTGCCGCCCGCGCCCTGCCGGGTATGGTCTGCCGCGGCTCTTGGTGTCCCGTTCACGGCAGTACCGCCCTGGCCTCCTCCTGACGGCGGCGGTGCGCTCTGACCGTTCCCTGAGCCGCCGGATGGCGGCGGAGAGGGCGGCGGTGTAGAGCGGCCTCCATGGGCGGGGCCGCCGGCGCGCTTTCCACCCGATGTATTGTTCTTTCCTGCCGGATGACGCATGGTTTTTGTCACCGTAGAGCCTACGCTCTTTATCACAGCATAGGCCACCATACCGGGCAGGCCGCGGCCCAGGCCGTCTCCGGTAATCGCCGGGTTCAGGCCCATGCGGGCAATGATGCTGTCCGCTTTTCTCGCTGTGCGGGCAATGCCGACAATCAGAAGCATCCATGGCAGTACCGCGACCCCGGAGGGCATATAGCCCATGGCTGAAATCAGCAGCTTCAGGAATATGACATTGAGCACCATCATCGCGCACATGGAGCCGAACATCCGGCACCAGCCCTTGAAAATATCGGCGGTGTTTTTGCTGCCGCCCATGGCGAAGGCCAGCGGCGAGAGAATCACCAGAAGCGCTGTCACCACATACCGCTCCGCGATCTCAAAAAACAGCTTTACCACCTGCCACATAATGACGATGCCCACAATAATAACTAAAAGCCATGAGGCCCCGATGTCAAAGCAGTTTTCATCCGGAAGCGTGACCGTCACGCTGGACGGGATCTGAAGCAGCGTGATAATGTGATTGGAGATTCCAAGCCCGATTTGGCAGATCTGCTGGCTGGCCAGAAGAAAAAAGCCGAACACAAAGGTGCGGGTAAACAGCAGCTTTGGGTCCTCGCCCTCAAAGCCAAGACCTGTCGCCATGCTCTTTGTGGCCTGGAACACCATATTGCCCAGCAGCAGCGCCCAGCCCGCCGCCAGGATGATGGATAAAATATCGTCTGTCACCGGGGCAACCCGCCGGAAATAGGAAAGATCCATTGTGAACACATTCAGCAGGGAATTTGCGATATACTGGACGATTTCCAACCCGAGGCCATAGAGCCACTGGGCAAACCCCTTAAAAATACCTTCAAGAATCGCTGCCACCTCCTATGCCGCTTCTTGATGCTTTATCGAAACAGAATTACAGATGCCGCACGGATTTCGACCACCCCCTCTCCATGCAGCGTACCGGCCGCGCCAAACGACTTTCCCGCAGCGTCTTATTATCCGCCGCAGAATACGCTCGTTTGCCATGCGGCGATTATTGAATGGTGTTGAGGCCGTCAAAGAGCGGCCGGACATAGGCCAGGAACGCCCCAATCCCGTTAATCACTGCCCAGGCGATCCAGATACGCTTGAGCCAGTCCCAGCTCTGATCCACCTTGTGCTGATTGTTGGAGATTTTTGCCCCGACCACAGCGACGGCGGACATCAGGCCGGCCAGCACCGTACTGACGCCGGCAATCTTGTTGTAGACGTCCACGATGATCCGGTTTGCCACCGTCCACATATCGTCAACCGCAAAGGCCGGTGTGACCATGCAGGCGCACAGCACGATTACCGTCATAATCTGGACATAGTAGCGGGGGAGCTTGGGGCCCAGGTGTTCCCAGAAGCAATGTTTTTTCAAAGAGATTCCTCCTCTCGAATCAGAAGCCAACAGACAGGCTGCCTTTTCCTGCCGCGTTGGGCCGTTGCGAAAAAGCGGCGAAGGTGCTATACTGACTCTCCGGTGATGAACATGATTTTTGCTTGCGATAACTGTCATTTTATTTTTAGTCGGACTGTTGAGCCAGAGCAGTGCCCGGATTGCGGGAAATATGCTGTCCGTCCTGCGGATGAAGCGGAACGTCAGGAGTATGCGGCGCGCCTGCGTGAGTCGCGGGAACAGCCGCCTCAGCGTCAGGCGTCAGAAAAATGACGCTGATATTCTGCATTAGGCAGAACGGCCCGGCGGTATCAGGACGCCGGCGGGGGGAAATACCCCGCGCGGGCGGCGGCTCCGGTAGACACTGTGGCTGGATACTGTAAGGAGCGCGGTCAATCAAAAGCTGCGTCCGGTTCAAAAGCGGAAGCGTCAATTTACTTTCCATAGTCACACCACCTGTTGCCGTATAGGGCGGGGCGGCTCCCTGCGGAGCCGCCCCTTTGAGGATTAGTAGCCTGTCTTGGGCAGATTAGGCTGGTTGAGCCGGATGATAACGGTGATCCATGCGGTGATACCGGTCTCCCACTGGCTCATATGCTGGCCGCCCGCGTCGGCCCGGTTTACCACCTGGTAGCCGTTTGCCAAGTCTGCCCGGGTCTGGACGGTAACGGTGGGCTTCATCACAGAAGCGAAGCCGGCGGGCACCTTGCCGAACTCCAGCCGCACGTCTGTGACCACTTCACCCTGCATCAGCGGGATGGCGGCCAGATCAAAGGCGTAATTGTTGGTGCTCAGAAGGTTGGACGCCAGCACGCGGTAGTCGTTGTAATTGGTCTTATAGGTGATCCGATAGTTCAGCCGCGTGTTATAGGTGCCTGTGGTGATAGATTTCGCGGTGGCGCAGTCGGTGGGGAAGCGGTCGTGCCAGAAGAAGTTGTCCAGCGCCACATTGGAGGTGTTGGCCACTGTGAGATCATAGCGCATGGAATCGCCGGCCAGCAGCTGCTTGTTGCCCGTCTTGGTGATGGTCACTTTCAGGTTGGCAGGCTTGTCGTAGTCGCTGACCTTGATGATCTGGCCGGAATACTCCAGTGTTTCATCAAAGACTTTCCCGCTGAGCTGGTAATAGGCCGGGGCAGTGACCTCGATAACTTTGTAGCGGCCCAGGGGGAGGGGCTTGGAAGCGGCCACGCCGCGGGCGTCTGTGGTGATATAGTCCACAACTTTGCCGCTGCGTACCTGGCTGATCTCGTAGACCGCGCCCTGGAGCGGTTTTCCTGCCGGGTCCCCGGTTACAGGGTTGGCCTCAGCCGCATACTTGTAAACCTGAATCTGGCCGGTGATAGGCGTGTTGGCCCACTCGATTTCCACTGTCTTTCCCGGCTGTACATAGACCGTCTTGTACTGCTTATCCAGCTCGTACCCCTCGGCGGCCTCCAGCTCCCGAATGAACAGCTTGCCCTTACCCTGCACGGTAAGGTCGTCAAGGTAAATGTAGCCCTGATCGTCGGTTGCGTATTCCCCGAGGGGGTTCTTGTTGGAATCGTAAATTAGGAACTTTACATCATAGATGCCCTCACCGGTAACGCTGTCCACCTTATGAATGATTACCCCGGAGAAGGGCGCGTTGGTGACGGTGAGCGTGGTTGTTTTACCGTCCTGAACGGTGAAGTAGTGGGGCGTGCTGTCAATCTTGAAGCCCTCCGCCGCCTCGATCTCAACGGCATAGTAGTCTCCGGCGTCCAGGTCCGCGTGGACCCGGCCCTGCTTGTCGGTGGTCACAGTGTCCACAAGCCCGCCGTCCATGCGCCGGATCTCGAAGGTGGTATTGGGGATGCGCTGGCTCTTGCTGCTCTCGGATACTTTAATCAGCTCCAGACCGCCGATAGGGGTATTATAGAATTTCAGGGTCTGGGCGTCTCCCACCTTGATCTGGATGGTCTTGGGGGTTGTGTCGAGGATATAGCCGTCCAGTGTGCGGATCTCCTTGGCAACGATAGTCACGCCGGGTTCCAGGCCCTCAATCACGATCCGGCCGTTTTCATCGGTCACATACTCGCCATTGTTGGGTCCCAGCAGCTGTCCGTTGGACTCCGTAACCAGGAAGGCAACGCCCTTCAGCGGGGTGGTGGTGCCGGTAACATATTTTTCGATGATAAGGCGGGTCGTGGGGTCATTTTCAAAAGTGAGGTCATTACCGCCATTGGTCCCGCCGCCAACGTTCGTGCTGCCTCCAGGGGTGACATTGGTAGTCCCGCCTACGGTCCCGGCGCCGCCGCTGTTCACGCTGTTGGAGCCGTTTTTGACAATGATGGTCTGGGGTGTGGTGTCGAGGACGTACCCGGAGGGGACCTTGGTCTCCACGACCACAATCGTGCTGCCGGGAACAAGGCCGGTGACCGTCACCGTGCCGTCCCTGCCGGTGGTGTAACGGCCCAGCACAGTCCCATTGCCGTCCTTGACCGTAAACTCGGTGCCCGGTACGGGCTTTCCGGTGACGGAATCCTTTTTCGTGAGCGTGAGGGAGCAAAGAGGCTCATTCAGGAAGGTGAGGGTCTGCGTGTCCAGCGGATTGACAGTGACCGTCTGGGTCTGGGTGCTCTGGTCGATGACATAGCCGGGGGCGGGCTTGGTCTCCGTGACTACCACTGTCCCGGTGATGCCATAAATGCGGATTTCGCCCTTGTCATCGGTGGTGTAGAGTCCGTTGGAGGACAGGTGGCCGTTGTCATTGTCTACATAGCCGCCGTTGGCGTAAGTGACTTGGAACTGTGCTCCGGAAATCAGATTCCCGGATACCTTATCTTTTTTCTGGATCACCAAAGTCCCGGCGCGCTTATTCCAAAATGTCAGCTGCTGGACTTGGCCGCCCTTGATGAGGATGTCCTGGGGGGTTCCGTCTAAAACGAAACCTTCCACAGTCTTGATCTCCCGGGCGATAACGGTGGTGCCGGGCTCAATGCCGTCCAGCACGATCTCGCCGGCCTTGTCGGTGTAATACACACCATCGTCCGGGCCGACAGCGCCGCCGTTGCCGTCCACGACCTTGAAGGCCACGCCGGACAGCGGCTCGTTCTCAGTGCCCTCAATGAACTTCCGAATAATAAGGGTAGTGCCCGGTTCGTTGTCAAAGGTCAGGCTGTTGGCCACGCCGGAACGTACCACAATATTTTTCGGGGTTTCGTCCAGGATATAGCCGGTGGGCGCTTTGCTCTCGGAGACCACCACAGTGGAATCGGGGGCCAGCCCAGTGACGGTGACAGTACCATCAGTGCCAGTGACATACCGGCCGTTATTGGGACCGATGGCCTTCCCCTCGCTGTCCCGGACGGTAAACTCCGCGTGGGCCAGCGGCTTCTTGGTTACAGCATCCCGCTTCAAAATGGTGAGGGTGCAGAGGGGATCGTCATAAAATCGAATGGTCTGGGTGTCCCCGGCGTTCACCACTACTGTCTGGGGCGTGGGGTCCTTCCGGTAATTGTCCGGCGCCTTTTCTTCAGATACCACGTAGGTGCCGGGCAACAGTTTGGACAGAACGATCTGACCGTTTCGGTCAGTGGTATACAAACCGTTGGAGGAGGTCAGGCCCTCGTTGTCCGGGGTCAGTTCCCCGTTGGCGTTCATGATCTTGAACTGCGCGCCGGCCAGGGGCTGCTTTGTGACAGAATCGTACTTTTCAACAATGAGGCCGCCCTTGCGGGTGTTTTTGATAATCACCGTTTGGGTGTCCCCACCCTGCCCGATGACCACATTGGTGGAGGGGGTGTCGATGACATACCCTCCATCCGGGGCTTTGATTTCAGAAATGACGTATGCGCCGGGCGCGAGGTTGGAAATACGAATCTCGCCCTGAGCGTCGGTGGTGAAAATGCCGTTGGAGGTTAAAGTGGACGTGCCGATCACGCCGTCCAGCCCTACCTCGCAGCCTGCCGCCGTTGTCACGCGGAACTCGGCTCCGCTCAAAGGCGCATCAGTCTGAGAATCCCGTTTTTGGATAATCAAAGAGCCCTTGGGCTGATTCTTGAAGGTCAGGCTAACAGTGCGGCCCTCTTTGATCTGTGCCGTCTGGCTCTGGGTGTCGATCAAAAATCCTGCCGGGGCTTTCGTCTCAGTGACTACCACGCTTTTGCCAGGCTTCAGGCCGGTAATGCGGATCTCGCCGGCTTCGTCTGTGCGGTAAACGCCGTTGCTGTCGCCGATTAGGGTCCCATCGGCATAGGCAACCTTGAACTCGGCGTTTTGCAGCGTCACGCTGGGATTGGTGGCGCAGACCTTACGGATCAGCAGCGTGCCGTCCGGCGCGTTCTTGAAGCGGACAGTGATAACGCTCTGCTCTCCGCTGTCCGCCAGCATAATGGTCTCGGAGGACTGAATGATGTTGTACCCGTCTGCCGGGTCTACCTCCTCCAGGACATAGGCCCCGGGATTGAGGCCCGTCCAGATGGCGGTGCCATTCTTGCCCGTTACTTTGGTGCCAATGTTTGTTCCGCCGGTGCCGGAAGTGCCGCCCAAATACTTCAACTGGAAGGTACAGCCGGGAAGCGCCTCGCCGGTGACGGAATCGTATTTTTCAACTATGATGGCGTTCTTGGGCACATTTTCAAAGGTCAGAACCTTGCTCTCGCCGCCCTTGATATAGACCTCCTGGGTAGCCGGCTCCTTGATAGTGAAACCGGCCGCCGGCTCCAGCTCGGTCACTTTGTACCAGCCGTCCCGGAGCAGGTCGATGAAGAACTGGCCGTTTTCATCGGAAAAGTAAGTGCCCAAGCTGTTCAGCTCCCCGGTGGTCGTGTTATTGGAGCCGTACCAGACCTCGAACTTGGCCCCCTTGATGGGGCTGCCGGTGATGCTGTCTACCTTGTTGACGGTCAGCGTAGGTTTTTTGTGGTTTTCAAAGAAAACCTCGTGATCCCGGTTAGGGTACAGCGTCACCAGCTGGGAGGGAGCGTCCATCAGCCAAGGGGCGGGAACGGACTTTTCCGAAATCTCATACACGCCCGGCAGGAGATTGTTCAGCGTGGCCTTGCCCTCGCTGTCCGTCTTGATCTCATTGACGCTGTGGCCGTCCGCCGCCTTGACCAGAAACACCGTATCCGGGACCGGCTCCCCGGTGTCGGCATCGTGCTTATAGACAATCAGGTTCGGGCGCTTCTGGTTCTCAATCGTCAAAGTAGAAGTTTTGCCCGGGAACAGCTCCACATGGTACTCCCGCACGTCAATGATGTGATCGGAGACAGTGGCGGTCTCCTTGACCGAGTACACCCCCGGCTCCAGATTGTCAATGTTGATCTCGCCGTCCGGCTGGGTGATACGATCCAGATAGTGCGTCCCATCCTCGATTTTGGCGATACGGAAGTGGACGCCGCCCAGCCGGGAACCGTCCGAGCTGGTTTTAATCAGTTTCAAAGCCGGTTTGGGCGTGTTGGTAAATACGAAGTTGGCGTTTGCGTCCGGGTTGATCTGCACCACACGAACGGCGTTGTCGATGAGATAGCCGTCCGGCGCTTCCAGCTCGCGCACCTCATATGCGCCCGGCTCCAACTTAGAGAGGTCGATCTCGCCATTGATGTCGGTCCGAAATTCCTGCCGGTAAGAGCCGCCGACCTTCTTAAACTCAAAGCGTACATTGGGCAGAGATTTCATCGTCACGCTGTCCACCTTGACAAGGTGGATGCCCGGCTTCAGGCTGTTAAAGAAGATCAGCGTCTGCGTCCCCGTCTGGCCCGCTTTCAGCTCAATCTGCTGGGGCGTGGAGTTGACCACATGGGCATCATCTGTAGATACTTCCTGCACCAGATAGGTGCCCGGCTCCAGATCATACAGGAAAATCTCGCCATTGCCGTCAGTGGTTTTGGTATCAAACAGCTCGGAATCCTTATAGATCTCAAAGGTGACGCCGGACAAACGATTGCCGCTCTGCTGATCGTATTTCACGATTCGCAGGGCGGCTTTGCACTGGTTGGTAACAGTCAGAACGGGATCGTCCTGAATAGCCGGATTATAGGGGTCAATGTGGATGCCATGGGGCGTCTTATCCAGCACATACCCTGCCGGGGCCGCCGTTTCCACGATCTCAATGTACGCTTCCTTTTTGATCCCGGTCACATACGCCTCGCCGGCGTCGTTGGTGGTGACAGAGGTGATCTTCTCTCCGTCAGCGAACACATCGAAGGTAGCGCCGGGGAGGCAAACATCCGTATCGGCGTCCCGCTTCACAATGGTAAGTCCAATGTCCCGGACGTTTTCAAAGGTGATCGTCACATCCCTGGTGCCGTCCCATTCCACCGTCTCTACGCGGGTATCCTTCTGATAGCCGTCCGGAGCGGACTGCTCCGTTACCCGGTAGCTGCCGTAGGGCAGCTCATCGCCCTGGAAGGAGATGGTACCGTCAAAGCCGGTGATGCCGGTCGTTTTGTAGGCGCCGTCGATCTGCTCAAAAACGAATACCGCCCCTTGCAGGGAAGCCTTGTTCTGCGCGTCGATCTTCTTGATGGTAAAGCTCTTTTCCGTATCGTCCGCCACCGTCAGGTACTCGGTGCGCCCGGCGGTGAGTGTGACGTTCACTGGAGCCATAATCTGGTACCCCTCCGGGGCGGTGGTTTCTGTCAGGGTATACTTTTCGGCAGGGTCCAGATCGGTCCAAATGACCTGGCCGTTCCGGTCGCTGGTGCCAGTGACCGTAGTACCCTGGTCGCCGGTGAGCGTAAACTCCGCGCCCTCCAGCGGTGCGCCGCCCGGACCGGTCTTGACGACCTGGAGGCTGGCGCTGTCCGGTCTTTCGCTTCCGGTCCATTTGAAGGTAGTCACCGCGTCGCAGGTGGTATACCCGGGGTCGGCCACGATATAGGACTGTTCGGAAGCCGACGGGTTGTAGGCCAAAAACAGATTGAACTGGCCTACCCCGCCGATGGCTTTAATAGAAAAAGAACCCGACTCGGCTGCGTTATCGCAGGGAATACAGACCTTGAACGCGCCGTAGTATTCACTGCCATTTGCATTCAGGTTGGTATCGCGGTGTTTGCTGGTGTCCACCTTATAGCAGGTGGCCCCGTTTTCCTGCACCGTCTCCAGAGACGAGCCGTTCTCCGCAGTAAAGATAGTCCCTTGGGGGGCGTCTGTGGAGTAGACCTTGGTGGTATAGCCGTCGATCCAAGTGGAGGTGGCGGAGGCCACATACATCACGCGGGTGTAATACTCCCGTCCGCCGATGGTTTCCTTTTTGATGCCGTCTGTCCCTTCCTCAGCTGCACCTTCCAATCCATCTTCATTGAGAATATCAACACCACGAACATCTTGGTCCTCCTCCGCCCGCAGATACATCCCGGTATAAAGGTACTGTGTCCAGCCATTGGCCAATCTCAGGATTGCCTTTACGCTGTCAAATATCCGGATCTTCTGGGCGTCAGAGGTGGGTTCCACCAGCGCCGCGCGGCCGGCGGAGAACGCGGTGCCGGGGACGGAGAGCTGGCCGCAGGTGGCCCACACCGCCACCTGCGTGGCATACTGGTACTCTGTTTCGGTCAGGCCGGCAATGCCACGAACATCCCCAGTGTGAAGTTCCTTGAATTGCTCCAGCGTCCGCTGCGGATACCCATTGGCGAACGCGCCCATAGTCTTGGGGTTCCGGTTATATTCTTGCAATGTGAGCGCCTTGCTGGGGGAGACTGCGCTCAGCCCCCAGTTGACGCAGTAGGCGGTACCGGTCAGTCCCTTGCTGCTGGTGTAGCTCCAGCGGCCGCCGCCTAAGCTGCCGCCACTGCTTTTACTCAGAAACTCATCCCGGCCCAGATGCTGGAGCGTTACACTGCCGCTGTCTTTCAGGCTGGCGGCGTTGGCCGGGACCGCCAAAAGGCTGAACAGTGTCGCCACGACAAGCAGCATGGAGAGAATCCTTGAAAATTTCTTGTGTTGTCTCATGGGAACTCCTTTCGTGTTTGGGCAAAATGAAAGACAGGCCGTAACCGGTCTGTCTTTCATCTTGCGTATGGTATGAAATTACTTTGTGGAGCCGGGAACCAGCAGTTCTTTGATAAAGGCTGTGGCCTCCGGCGCTTGGTCGATCTTCCTGGGATAGTCTTCGGAAAGCAGGATTGCGCGGCTGTGAGTCAGATCGTTCAGGGATACATCCACATGCAGCCATTTGCCGTCTACATAGACCATGTTCCAAGTATGGATGTCTGTGCTGATAGTGAAGCATGGGATGTCCACTGCACTGCAAAGGAACTTGAAATCCACAGCGTAGGCCCCGCAGTTGGCCTTCAACTCTCCGATGTGTGGCGCAAAAGCCTGGGGAGGCATAGCCTTGGCCCCTTCCTCATAGGCCAGCAGGGTACAGAGGTAGTCATGCAGATATTCTACCTTTTCCCGGTCTGATGCTAACTGGTTGGCTTCCGCAATCACTGGCTGAATAAATTCTAATGGTTCGCGGTAACTTTCCTGAACTTTGGCATCCACAGCATAGTAATCAAGGTATTGCCAGTAGTTAGCCAAATTCTTTGGCGCGTAATGCTCGTATCGCAGCACGCCGCTCATACGGCCCACCACATTTTTAACCGCACTGTACGCATCGCCCTTGGCAACCATCGTATAGGCGAAGCGGTAGTCCGGGGAATCCTGATTGCCGTAGTCCACCAGCGTCTGCCGGATCGCGTTGTAAAGCTCCCGGGTATAGTAGCCGGTGAACACCGCCGGGTTTGCCTGCTGGGAAAAGTCCTCCCGGCTCCAGGAATCTGCGCTGATGGTAATGCTGCCGTCCGGATGAGTCTGATAGGCGCCGGCCTGAGCTTCCACCGCCACTGGCGGCGGCGTCTGCTGCCCGGCTTCCTGCTTTTGCAGGGCCCGCCGGATCAGCACCGCCATCTCGCCCCGGGTAATGGTGGGGGACTGTGCGGTAGCCGGGCTGATAAGCCCTTGGCTGACCGCGTAGTCACAGGCGGTACTGTAGCTCCACGCGCTGCCCTCGCCGTCCGCATACCCGCAGCACCGAAACACCACCGTACAGGCCATTGCCGGATTGACCGGATCATTCGGCCCATACCGGGAACTGTCATAGCCGGATACCAGCAGATTGGCGATGCAGTAGCCCACATAGGGCTTGGCCCAGGCGGGCACATCCGTAAAATAGCAGGCCCAGGTGTAATGCTCCGGGTTGACCTCGCCCTCGCCATGCAGCCGGGTGATGACGGCGGCCATCTCAGCGCGGGTCAGCCCCTTGTCCAGCATCAGACTGCCGGTGCTGTCCCCCCGGTACACGCCCCGCTCCCGCAGGTACGCGCCAGCTTCGTTGACTTCCGCCGGTTGCTCCGCAGCAAAAGCGGGGCAGGCCAGCGTCACTGCCAGCGCCGCGCACAGCAGCGCACATACTGTTTTCTTCATCTCATTACGCTCCTTTCCGGTAAAGCGTTGTCCTGGCGCTCATTTTGACTTGACGCCGGTTTGGGTCAACCGCACAGGAATCAAACTCGTTGACTCCCCACATCTCCAGCTGATCCGCGACCTCTTTAGGTAGGTCAACGGTCAGATCCAATGTGATGCGGAACTCCTCACTGCCAGCGTTTGGGACTGTGTGCCCAGGAAATTCTTTTACCATGACAAGCACCTCTTTTCTTCGGAAAATGTTCCTGTAATCACAAAATAACCCGAAAAAAGTTGCTTGTCAAAGGTTTTTTTGAAACGTCTTTACCGTTATGAGTAAAAGGAGGCGATTTGTTCTTTACTGGACACATTCTGCAAAAATCCCGCCTTTTCATGTGTCGAAAAGTGATATTTGAACTTTTTATGAATACGTCTCTGTCGCCTGGACGCAAACCCGTTTCGTAGGCTGGTCCGCCAAGCAGGTGATAATCGTGATGCGGTTGTCCCTGGTGGCGTTCAGATAGCTCCAGTCCGTCCACTCGATGGTCCCCACATAGCTGACCGAATAAGTTCGGGTCCCGCTGGAGGTCTCGTACTGGATCGTATCGCCCACCTTGAGGTCCTTGATGGAACCGATGCTGTGGCGGGAGCCGCGGTTGTGCCCGCACAGTCCGATATTTCCATTCCATGCGCTGGTGCTGGGGAAATGGCCCACGCCCTTGTGCATGGTGGCGGAGTCCGTCCCCTCGTAAGCTTTATAGCGGATTCCCAGGCTGGGGATCACCAGCGTGCCGATGCTGCCGTCTGAGCGGGTCATACCGCCGGCGTCCGTAAAGGATGTGGTAGTAGATACCGAGGGGGTGGCCGTTATAGCGCTGGCCGGCGATTCCATCCACTCCACCGGGAAGCCGCTGCCGGTGCTGTCGGCGTAAAGCCCACCGCTGCCGCCGCTCAGACCGTACTCCAGAGAGCCGGCGCTGGAAGCGGCGGGCGCGCCCTCCGCCAAGGGGTCCAGAAAATCCACCACATTGGGGCCGCCGTAATTATACTGCGAGCCGTAGACCTCCTCATAGGAGGTATCGCCATAGTAATCCTGCGGCGCGGTTGTGGTAAACGAATAGTCCGCCGCATGGGCAGGAAGGGCCAGAGACAGCATCGCTGCCGCTGTCAGGGCCAGCCCCCAAAATCTGTTTATTTTCCTCATGTTTCGTTTTCCTCCTTATCGTCGTCTTTGACCGCGAACCAGTAGCTGTCCATACCGTCGTTCCACTCTACCAGGTGGGTGCGCGTTCCGTCATAGAGCTGAATGGTGACAAGGCGGCCGGACAGCTTGTGGGCCACCTGCCGTTTCAACTCCACGCTGGCCTCCGCCGCCGGATACTCCCGCAACTTGGTAAAGTCCAGCTTGGGCTTGCGGACCGTAAGGCGCTGCGCCCCCAGCCGTTTGTAGGCCACGCCCTTCGCGTTCATCGCGTAGATCACAGCGTTGGGCCGCAGGAAAAGAAACGCCGCCGCGCCTCCTCCCGCCAGTGCGGTGAGCGTCAGAAGAATGATGACCCATGGGAAAATGGAGACGCCTTCTTTTGCTTCAGGCGCAGCTCCCTCGATAGGGGCGCCCAGATAGGTAACGGTATACCGTACCGACTGCACCCCTTCCGCTGTGATCTCGCCAGTGTAACTCGCCGTCGTCACATAGCCTGTCGCCGCTTTGCGACTTCCGCTGGCGGTATAGGTGGCGGTGGCGGTATAGGACGTGGGCAGCAGGGTATCGCCATAGATCCCCGTCCCGGTCGTATTCCAAGTGATATTGCTGAGGGAGAGCGTAGTGCCGTTTTTCACCACAGTGGCGGGGACATAGGATGGGTCGTTGCGGTCCAGACCGGTGTACTGGCGGGTATCGCTGATGGTGTAGGTCTTGGTGGTATAGCCGGACGCCTCTGTTTTCAGCGTGGTATGATCCAGCATAAGAACGCCGGTATACCCGTCTTTTGCGTACTCCATGGATGGAGACAGTTCCGCCAGGATTGCCGCCAGGCCGTCTGTAGAGGTCTCCAGCGTAACCGTCTCGGTGTGCTGCCGGGCGTCCTGAAACGTCAGATCCTCCTTGACCGTTTCCATATGCTCATAGTGGAATCCGTCAAGATCAAAAGGCGGCTGAACCAGATCCGCCGGGTCGTCTTGGGGGGACAGCGTGTAGGTTTTGATGACCAACTGCCTGCCGTCCCTGTTCTCCGTAAGCACATCCTCCGGAATGTAGGCGGCGGACGCGGATACGGTAAGCAGAGCCAGCAGCGCAAAAAGCGCAATAATCCGTTTCATACCTTACGCCACCGTCCTCTCCAAAAAGCGACTGCCAGCGCGGAGAGTGCCAGCAGGATTCCTGATAGGATCAATTTGATTTTCATGTTGCGTTTCCTCCATTGGTGTAAGATTTTATGGACAGCTCCTGAATGGAGCATGAACCATCCCTGCATTGCGCCAGCAGGCGCAACGAGGCGTCCAGCGCCTGCATCGTATCCCGCCGGTGCCGCTTGATAAAAGGGATCAGGAACAGAAGGTCGCCGTTTTCCCTCAGCGTAAAGGTGATGCGGACCAGATTCCGGCTTTTGGCCCGTAGCTCATAGAGCGCCCGATAGCGCTCGATTCCAAAGTGTTTGACATACGGCTCCCGCATGGCAGCCTCCGGTGTTTGCAGCAGCAGGGCCAGCAGGGAAAATATTTTCTGCCGCTGCTTTTCCTCCAGCGTGTCCAGGAAGGCATAGAGCGGCGGCGTCCCGTCATTGGGAGCTGTGATCCATAATTTCACCAAGGTCGTCCTCCTTTTTGGTTTTCTCCATATCCTCCATCAGATGAAGCAGGCAAGCGGCGAAGCCCAGGGAGAACCGGGTCAGCGCCGGAGGGTATCCTGCCAGCCACCAGACGGGATCGGGCAGCGGCTTGCACAGCCCGTCGTATTGCAGGGACAGCAGCAGGAAAATGCGCTGGGGGTCTTTGCGCTCCGCCAGCTCGCGGAACGCATCCATAATTCTGAGCATCTGCGCCTGATCCGCATATACGTCGCACAAATCATCAAAAAAAGAAGCCGCAAAAATATGGGTACATACCTGCATGGCGGCTTCCTCTACATCTCCGGCTGCGGTCAGCAGGCCCATTCTGCACAGCCGGGCGCCGGCGGAGCCGTCAAAGGGATCTGGCCGCCGCTTCGTAAGTTGTTCTGTCATGCTCAACACCTCCTCATTTTGGGCAAAAGAAAAGCCCGGTCCCTGTGCGGAAACCGCACAGGGACCAAGCTGTAATGGAATTGGCTATAGGGATAAGAGCTTTCTGGTTTGCGGCGGGACTGCCTGCCGCAGCTCCGCCAGGGATGAGCCATCCGGGGCTGTTCGGATGATCTCCAGAACATCGCCCCAAATCAGCGAATTGACAAACACTTTGTCCTTCAAAACCCCATCCACCTGACAATGCAGAACGGTTATCAGGTTTAGGCGGTTCATGATGACCCGGTACTGGATCGACACGATGCTTTTGTCTTTGAAAGGGGTGCTCTCTGTCCGCGTGATGGAAAGTATTTCACTGTCGTCCTCACTCTGCTTTTCCCATACCATTGATTGAAGCGCGGCGGGGCAGTCGGGCAGCGTAATGAGCGTTGTAACTGTCATGCGGATTCCTCCCTTGGCTGACTGAAATAGAGCGCCAATGCTTCCCCGATCACACGCTCAATCTCTTTTTTGGGCGTTCCTGAAGCAAAATAGGGGGTATAGACCGCCGATTGGATGCTGAGTGCTTTGGGTGGTGGAGACGACGCCTTTTTTTGAAGGAGGCCCATGATACTGTCTTCTGTAAGCGGACCGGTCTCCGCCAGCTTTCGCACCGCCGCCATCTGCGCGTCGGCGGGCTTGCGCTGGTAGCGGAGCAGCGCGGCATGGACTGCCAGTTGGTCAGGGCCGTTCAGATAGGAGAGGGAAACAGCGGACGCCTGGGTCAGCTGCTTTTCATCTAACCGGAGTTTAAGCCCGTCACATAGACGATTGATCCGCAGATAGGTTGCTACCTGCCGCCCGGTCAGGGCGTAGTCCTCGCCCAGAACATCCCGGTTCTTGTACTTGTGGAAGTCACTTCCACAAGTACCGCTGCCGCGCTCTAACTCCTCCAGCTCGCGTTGAATGTCATTCCGCTTTCCCTGTGAGAACATTTCCGAGTAGCGGAGAGTCAGTACAGCCGCTTTTTCGCTGGGGAGCAAATCGCTGAAGGATCTCTGAAGCAGATTTGTCTCAACCACATACATCATCGCTTCCGCGTCAGACAGGCCCTCTTTTACAACGCACCATGCACCTTCCAGGCCGGCGGCCTGTCCTGCGTTCATGCGGTTGTGGCCGGAGAGCATTTCATAATCGTGCGCTGGGTCTCCGAAAATGCGGCGGACGATCAGTGGCATGAGTATCCCGTTTTGCCGGATGCTTTCCACCATATCTGAAAACCGTTCTCCAGTGTAAAGCCGAAAAGGGTGGCCTTGGAACTGGCGGATTCGGGCAAAGGCAATAAACACCAGCCGAACACCTTTTTTCGTGATTTCCTGCTCCGGGCCGCTATCCAACCCGGCGCACTCCGCTGTCAGAGAGGACATGGATCGTACACCCTTCGGCGGGGGCGCGTTCCGTTTCACTTGCAAGCACCTCCTTTGCAAAGGCCCGGTATGCGCTGCTGGCCTTGGATTCAGGGGCATACTCCATCACTGTCAAGCCCCGGCTGATAGCGTCCCCAACCTTTACCGTATCGGGAATTGCCGTTTTGAACACCCGGATTTCTCCCCGAAACGCAGTTTCCACATTGGCACGCGTAGTGCGGTAAAGGTTTGTCCGCAGGTTGCAGCGGGAAAAGACAATCCCCTCAAATTGGATATGGGGATTTAACCGCCGCCTGTTTTTCAAGACGCTGGCAATCAGATCGCTCAGACCCTCTGTGGAGTAGAACTCCGGGCAGATGGGAACAAGCACGCTGTCCGCCGCTGTCAGGGCATTGGTCATAAGGGGGCTGGCGGCCCGGTTGGTATCAATGAGGATGTAATCGTAGTGCGCGCGGAGTGGGGAAAGGATCTCCTGCAAAAAGCGCTCCGTCCCCATTTCTGTAAGCAGGCTGGTCTCCAGCTTGCCCAAGTTCTTGCTGCCGGGGATCAGGTCTGCTTTGCCGCACCGCTGAATGTAGCTGCTGGGAACGGGCAGATCCTGGTCCTCCAGCAGGCAGGCCATGACGCCGCTGATGTCCATTCCTACAGCTTGTCCATCAGGAAGAAGCGTGGAGGTCAGATTGATCTGCGGGTCGAAATCTACGCAGAGGACACGCCGCCCCTGTTCGGCCAGTAAATAGGATAAATGCTGGCAGATTGTGGTCTTGGTTACGCCGCCCTTCTGATTGGCAACGGTGATAATTCTACACATTTCCTTATCAGCCTCCCATATGGCCCGTTGATTTCGGGCCAAATAAAAATTAGGACCAAATCAGGAAAGCCTTGTGGGGCAAGCACTTCCTGACTTGTTCCTAATATAATCCTTTCATCGATATATCCGGAACAGTATGTCCAATTTGGTTTGCTCTGGATAAATTCGGTGTAATATTGCACCTGATTCTCCAGACTGTTAAGCTGCTCATCCTTGTCGGTGGACACTCTGGCATAAAAGGTCACTCGAAGGGGAAGGTCATAGATGGACTTCCCCTTCCGCATCTCAGTCCGTATCCGGTGTACATTCATACTCGTTCGCCTCCTCTGTCAAGCACACAGGATACCGGAAGAAGTCCGGAAAGTCTATTGAGGAATGTACCAAATCTAATGCGCTGGAATAGGTGGATTTTGATATAAGTCCTATGGATAAAATGCGTTCCAGCAGGACGCTTATCAGTTCTCGCTGTGCGCTGTCCACTTTGCATCACCTCGATTCATGGATATGCTTTCCGGCAAAAAAAATGCCAGGCAACCGATTTTTGCCTGGCACTCACATTTTTACAGTTTTTTCTGCCTTGTCAGGATACATGTCTCTGCTCGCTCCGAAATGAGACCGCGATCCCGCTGCGGGTAGTATTCCAGAATTGGCTGCAAGACCGTGCGGATGTCTTCTAAATGCAGCTTTGGCATTGCCAGCTGCGCTCCGTACAGGCTCCGCGCCGTATTCATCTGCCGGGTAAAGGTAGTGTGGAACGGTCTGGCCTGTAAAGCGGAAATCAGTGCAGGCCGCGCAATGTCCATTTGCGACATCTGTGTATTGGACAGCAGACCCGCACCGTTGTCAAAAATGGGGCAGTAGTCATAATTGCCGCCTTGTTCTATCACAGCAATATTGTTCAAATGCCGGTCGTCATTACAGAACAGAGCATCGACCTCAAAAAGCAACGTCAAATATTGCGGAAACAGTTCCAATCCAGTAAACTCTGCTGTTGCCTCCGCCAGAAATGCAATCCGTTTTTTATCACTGGGGAGTCGCGTCAATTTCTCACGCAGCGGCATCCCCAGATAGTTGGTCAGTAGTCGGTTAATCGTGATAAGAGCCTGTCCGGGCCGCAGAAAATTTTTACTGGAACAACCCGTGCGCACCCGCCTATGAACCCGCAGGCGTTCCATTCGATAACGTACAAAGGTAAACGGTGTGTCAATTTCAATATTGCTCTGCTCCAGAAACGTGGAAACCGTCGTCTCCGCCAATGCCTCATATCCAAATTGATCCAGTTTGTACCAGAAACCTGTCTCCTGGTCGTACCATTTTTCCTGATTTCCCTTTGAAGAAGTCTCAGCAATCTTTTCATCCGACACAAGTTGAATCGTCACTTCATCACCTCAATAGTCAGCCATTGCTGATCCTCCGCCATTTGTCCGCCTGTTTTCTCAATAATAGCTAACGGATCATATTCCTCCAGTCCCAGTGTCTCTAAATACTCTCGCAGTCCGGAGCGCTGTCGTGGAATGCAGCGTTCTGAAAGGAACTCCTGGAAATCCCCCCAGTCTGGAAGCGCATTGTTTCCAAACGCAGTTTTTACAGGTGAAACGGCCTGGTTCTCAACTACCACCATCTGACTGGTCAGATCCGCGTAGATGGAAGAACAGAGCTCCTCACCGTCATAAAGCCGCAGGATTCTGACATCATGGTCAAGCATGTTCTGCTGTACCGCAAAGTCAGGGCCGCTGATGCGGCGAGATAGTGTGATCCTGGTCCCGTCAAAAGACAGTGCAAGTTCCCGACACTCATCGGTAATCCCCATCTCTTCCAGCCATGTCTTAGGTGGGGTGACTTTACAGGCTTTAGAGTTTTTGGAGGCCGTTCCTCCAGCAGAACTGATATTGATTTTTGCTGTGCGCTGCTCCATACGATCACCTCTGCTATATTATACGCGATTCGGCACGAATAATCAAGAATTTGTTTTAGAGCTCAACAACGGCGCGATACGATGCGTCCCTCAACCGTGTCCCACACTTCAATGCCCATACGCTCAAAAAATGCGGCAGCATAAAAGCTTTCCTCCGGTACACGACCAATGCAAGCAAATCGTGGAACCAAAAGGACATCAAACTTTTTCTGCTCCGCGCCTGCGCGGAGCTCCAGAAGTGCATCTTCCGTTTTCTCTGGTCCTGACTCGTCATCAAGGCATTCCCAAAATTCGCGGACAGGGTGCCATCCGTACTGCTCTGCAAATGTTAAGCATATGTCCCGCTGACGATCTAGCGCAGGCTTATCCTGGGGTAAGGTTGTGTCTGTTCGGTAGAGTAGACACACGCGCTTTGTGTAGTTGTTCATAAAAACCTCCCGTGTAGTAATAATTTTCCTATAGGCATCTCATTATAAAAGGTTCGGACGCCCTGTATGAGAATCCAAACCTTTGGCCTCCCAGCTGAGCTATACCCCCATATTTGATTTTTACCCTACATATTTGGTGTTTTGTGGAACTAAATTTTAGTGAACTTCCAGATTTTGCTTCTGTTTTTCTATTTTATCGCACTTTTCCTCCTTGCTTCTAATCCAGTTTGAGGCTACTTCCACGATTTTGAACTTTCCTCTCACAAAAAAGAGGTAAGGTGTGCGATTTCGGATTGGTTGACTTCAGCAACCATACCGCCATCGTCGCACAACGTGCGATGATGGCGGCGAAATTTTAAATTTGAACCAAAAGAAATTACCAGCCATCAGGAGCTTTTATAGGATGTTATTAAATCCTCTGAAACGCCTGGAAACACAAGGGTTTAAGCAAGTCAACACCCTGTTCCCTGTTATCCGGTCCCACCCTCTGTTAAGGGCTTTACGGGAGCTGGCAAGGGAAAAATCAAGGGAAGATGCAGGATTTTGGAGCGTCAAGGATATGGCAAGCGTGGGCTGTCGTGATGTGACCAGCCAGCAAACTTGCACCCTGTATCGGCCCTTCAACTTCATACACGACCAGAAAACGGACATCGGAAGATGCCCGTTTTTTCATTCTCTGGAGGTGAGATATTTTGAGCAGTCCTAACACATCCCCTCCCAAGCGGCGGGGCAGACCGCCCAAGGTACGGGAGGCCCCCGCCCCCGCGCCGCAGCCCCAGGGCGAGATGGTGGTCCCCATTCCCCTGGCGGAGCTGCACCCGTTTCCCAACCACCCGTTCAAAGTGAGGGATGATGAAGCTATGAAAGAGACCACCGCAAGCGTGAAAGAAAATGGTGTGCTGACCCCGGCCATCGTCCGCCCCCGCGAGGGAGGCGGCTATGAGATCATAGCGGGCCACCGCCGCAAGCACGCCTGTGAACTGGCGGGGCTGTCCGCGCTGCCAGCCCTGGTCCGCAGTCTGGACGATGATACCGCCACTATTCTGATGGTGGACAGCAACATCCAGCGGGAGAACATCCTGCCCAGCGAGAGGGCGCAGGCATATAAAATGAAGCTGGAAGCCATCAAGCGCCGCGCCGGGAGGCCCACCAAAGAGGCCGAAAATAATTCGCCGAAAATTTCGGCGAATTTCCGCAGCGATGATGAAATCGGCGCGGCAATGGGCGTGAGCGGCGATACCGTCCGCAATTACATTTCCCTTACCCAGCTGGTCCCGGAGCTTCAGCAGATGGTGGATGATAAGAAGATCGCGCTGTCCCCTGCCTACCAGATCGCCGCCTTGAAGCCGGAGGAACAGGCGCTTTTGGTGGAGACCATCGAAAGCGAACAGGCCACCCCCTCCGTCTCCCAGGCCCAGCGCATGAAGAAGTTAAGCCAGTCCGGGGAGCTGAACGAGGACACCATGCTCTCCATCCTGTCGGCGGAGAAGAAGCCGGAGGTGGACAAAATCGTGCTGACCGCCGATACCCTCCGCAAATACTTCCCCCGCTCCTATACGCCCCGGAAGATGGAGGAGACCATCATCAAGCTGTTGGAGGCGTGGCAGAAGAAGCGCCAGCGCAGTCAGGAACGCTAACTGAATATAGGACAGATACGCCGGACAGGGAAGCTCTCTGCCCGGTTTTTTCGTGTCCGGGAAAGGAGAAGCACGTTGTATATCAACACATTCCAATATAAGCCGGAGCATGTGGATTGCAGGCTCTGCACCGAGTACGCCGGTAAAAAGAAGGGCTGCACCGCCCAGGGCTGTCCCTGGCTGGCGGAACGGATCGAGGCCGGTGTGGTGGGATATGAGGAGGCCGTTATGGAGACGTTCCCCCGCAATGCCCACCTGGACGCCCGCCTGCATACGGCCATCCGGCGCTTTACCGGGTCCCTGTTCCTCTCCCCCGCCCACCAGGGCCGCATGGAGCGGCTGAAAGCGCGGGAAGGCTTCCGCCGGAAGCGGGACACCCCGGCCTACTTCGCCGCCATGTATCTGCTCACCGCCAATGATGACCTCTTTCTCCGGTCTGCCAACTGCTTTTGCAGGCACGGCATTGAGTTTGACTATGGGACGCTGAAAGACATCTCTCCCCATTGCTACACCCTGTTCTCTGCGGCGCGGGACATCTATGCGGAGGGGTCCGGCGTGGCCCTGACCGACCTTGCCAACAGCGAGGTGGTGGACACCCTGGCTTTCAGCCTGATCGTCAACGCCCTTCTGGTGGCCCGGTACGGCCCCGCCGTGCTGGAGATCAAGGAAAGGAGCCGCAAATGAAGCCGCTGCATCTGCCCATCACCGGGCATGACCTGTTGGCGGTGGAGCGGTTCCAGGACGGCACCCGCCACATGATCGAGTTTCTGGTGCTGGCCGACTGCCCCCTGGGAAAAGAGGGCCAGTACATCCGGCGCTTTCTCACCGAGGGCGGCTACCAGGAGGCCCTTGCCCATGTGCGGCAGGGCGGCATCCAAATCCGCAGACACGCCAGCATCATCGAGGGCCACATCCTTCCCGACAAGCCGAGGAAACGGCGCAAAAACTGACAGGAGGTAGATCACATGTATTCTTTGGATTCTTTGGAGTATGCCATCCGGGAGCTGTACCGCTCCGGCATTGGAGACAACAGCGGCCTGTCCGCTGACGAGGTGGAGGAGCTTCTGGACGGCATCGACTTCCATGCGCTGCTCCAGGCTGTCCGGCACCACGCCGAGACCGCCTTTGCTTTCGCCACCCAGGGCAATCACCCCAAGTCGTTCAACTACCGGGGGGCGGAGCTGTTCGGCCAGCGGGCCACGCTGCTGTATGACGATTTCGACCAGAGTACCGCCGAGGCCGTCCTGACCACCCGCAGCGTGGAGCTGTGGCTGCTGGAGGATATGACAATCACCGCCGTTGCCAGCGTGTCCGTGGTCTGTGAGGGCGGCGCGTATGTGGCCGAGTACCGGGAGGGCCTGGGCGACCCCTGGACCAGCGGCATGTGCCTGGACCTGGAGGAGCTGACGGACCGGCTGGATAAGCTGTGCTGGCCCGTCCATGAACATGAGATTCCCGTTTACGAGCTGTAAACGGAGGGAAAGGAGCGTAAAAAGGCAGTTCTCCCAACATGGGAGCTGTAAATAACAGCGAAACCTTTTCGGCGGTCTCCCTCTCCGGCGGAAAAGACAGTTCGTGTCTTTTGCTGCTGATGATCGAGAAGGGCCTGCCCATTGACAGCGTACTCTACGCCAACACCGGCATGGAGTTCCCGCAGATGGAGGCCCACATCGCCAAGCTGGATGATTTTCTCTATCAGGAGCGCGGCATCCATATCACCACCCTGCAACACCCCCACGGCTTTGAGTGGATGATGTTTGAGGAGCCAAAGCAAAAGCCGAGCTGCCTGGAACGCCGCGCCCGATTGGGAATACCGCCGTACGGGAACGGCTGGCCGGGGATCAAGGTACGCTGGTGTACCGGCCAGCTGAAAACCCATCTTATCAATAAAACGGTCAACCATCTGAAAAAAGAAAAAGACGCATTACATTTTATCGGCATCGCCGCTGATGAAGCCCACCGCTGTAAGGCGGACACCCACAACCGCTATCCCCTGGTGGAGTGGGGCATCACCGAGGCCCAGGCCCTCCAGGTCTGCTATGACCGGGGCTACGATTGGGGCGGACTGTATGAAATATACCATCGCGCTTCGTGCTGGTGCTGTCCTTTTCAACGTATAGACGAGCTTCGGAAGCTCCGCCGCCACCACCCGGAGCTATGGGCACAGCTGCTGGATATGGACAACCGGGCGCGGGCCATGTTCGGCCCCGGTCCGCTGGGACAGTTCAAAAAGAACTGGAGCGTGGCGCGGCTGGAGGAACGCTTTGCCCGCGAGGATGCGGCGGACACCGCATAAGTCAAAATCTAATGAGGAAGTGAGTGAAGAATGGCCGTCTATCGTGTAGAACGGACGCGGGATTACACAGTGATGTCGAACCATCACTTGAAGGACCCCGGCCTGTCGCTGAAAGCAAAGGGGCTGCTGGCGATCATGCTGTCCCTCCCGGACGACTGGAATTATTCCACGCGGGGCCTCGCCGCCATCTGCAAAGAGGGCGTGGAGGCCATCGGAAACACGCTGAAAGAGTTGGAGCGGGCGGGCTATGTGGTGCGCCGCCAGCTGCGGGACGGGAATGGGCGCGTGGGCAATGTGGAGTACACCATCTATGAAAAGCCCCAGATACCGCCCCCGGCCCCCTCCGAACCGGACACGCCACCCCCGGACACGGGTTTACCGGGTACGGCTTCACCGTGTACGGGTTTCCCGGATACGGTTGCGCCGGATACGGTTGCGCCGGATACGGAAAACCCGGCGCAATTAAATACTAAGAAAACTAATTCCCGTAAAAAACAAAATACTTATCAAGCAAATACTCATTCATTCTGTCCCCAGCCCCCTCCGGGGCCAGGGTCCGCGCCTGCGGCGGAAGGAATGACGGAAGTGTATGAGAAGCGGGATGAAATTCGGGAGCAGATCGAGTATGACCTGATTGCCGACAGAGCCAACCGGGAGCAGATCAATGAGCTGGTGGAGATCATGCTGGAGGTTGCTTTGAGCCGAGCGCCCACCATGAAGATCGGGCGGGGCGCGGAGTACCCCACAGCTTTGGTCCGGCAGCGGTTTGAGCTTATCGACAGCAGCCACATCGAGAAGGTGCTGGACGGCATCCGGGAAAACACCACCCGCGTCTGGAACACCAGGGCCTATCTGCTGGCTGCGCTGTTCAACGCCCCAGCCACCACGGACAACCACTACACGATGCTGGTCAACCACGACCTCTACGGCGGCGGATAGCCGTCTTTTTCTTGACCCGAACACGGGAGAAAGGAGCTTCCCATGAAGCGACCCCTTGCTTACATCACCGCCGCCTGGAGCGGCAACGAGTACGAAAATGCAGAGAACGCCGCCCGGTACTGCCGTCAGGTGTACGAGGCTGGCTATTCCCCCATCTGTCCCATCCTGCTCACCGCCCGATTCCTCCAGGATGCGGTCCCCCAGGAGCATAAGGACGGCATCGACATGGCGCGGGACTATCTCCGGCGCTCCCGCGTCCTGGTGGTCTGCGGGCGGACCGTGGACGAGACGGTGAAAAACGACATCGCCACCGCCCAGCGCCTGCGGATCACCGCCACCACCCTGGACGGCATCCTCGTCGTCAGGAGCCAGGGGAGGTGACGGTCCATGCAGGAGGAAGTGGAGAACAAAACGCTGACGCTGATGGTCAACGGCAGCAAGTTCACCGGGCGGATGTTCAAAGCCGCCATTGCCAAGTACATGGCCCACCGGAAGGAGGTCAAGCACCAGAAGCAGCAGAAGCGGGAGGCCCCTGTGATTCCTCACGGCAAGCAGACGGTAAAGCAGCTCATCGGGCAGGACCAGGGCGTGTCCAACATTGAGCTGACCGACCCCTCCATCCGGCAGTTTGACCGTATCGCCCGGAAATACGGCGTGGACTACGCCATCAAGCGGGACCGGAGCAGCGACCCGCCCAAGTTTCTGGTTTTCTTCAAGAGCCGGGACGCGGACGCGCTGACCTCCGCTTTCAACGAGTACGTTGGAAAGAAGGTCAAAAAGGCTTCCCGGCCCTCGGTGCTGCAACGGCTGGCCCACTTTAAGGAGCTGGTGAAGAATACCGTTGTCAACCGGGAGAAGCGAAGGGAGCTGGAGAGATGAAGCAGATCAATGTGAAAAAGCTGGTCCTGCTGAATCTGCCCTATGTGTTCCTCGGCCTGTATGCCTCCAAGCTGGGGCAGGCGTGGCGGTTGGCGGCGGGGGCGGACGCTTCCGAGAAGCTGCTGCACATCATGGACGGCTTTGCCGCCGCATTTCAGTCCGCCCTGCCCAGCTTCCACCCCGCCGATCTGGTGGTGGGGCTGCTGTGCGGCGCGGCCCTCCGGCTGGCGGTCTACATGAAGGGCAAAAATGCCAAGAAATACCGCCGCAATGCGGAATACGGGTCCGCCCGTTGGGGAAATTCCCAGGACATTGCCCCGTATATCGCGCCGAAGTTCGAGGACAACATCATCCTGACGCAGACGGAACGGCTCACCATGAACAGCCGCCCCAAGGACCCCAAGACCGCCCGGAACAAGAATGTGCTGGTGATCGGCGGCTCCGGCAGCGGCAAGACCCGCTTTTTTCTGAAGCCGAACCTCATGCAATGTACGTCAAATTCCTATCCGACCTCCTTCGTGGTCACTGACCCGAAAGGGGACATCGTAATCGACACTGGAAAATTGCTCCAGCGCAACGGGTATAGGATCAAGATTCTAAACACGATCAATTTCAAGAAGTCCATGCACTACAACCCCTTCGCCTATCTGCACAGCGAAAAGGACATCTTGAAGCTGGTAACGACCCTGATTGCCAACACCAAGGGGGAGGGCAAGGGCGGTGACGATTTCTGGCAGAAAGCCGAGACCCTTCTCTACACCGCCCTGATCGGCTACATCTACTATGAGGCCCCGAAAGAGGAGCAGAATTTTTCCACCCTCATTGAGTTCATCAATGCAATGGAGGTCCGGGAGGATGACGAGGAATTTAAGAACCCGGTGGACCTGATGTTTGACGAGCTGGCGGAACGGGACCCCAACCACTTTGCCGTCCGTCAATATGCCAAATACCGCTTAGCGGCTGGCAAAACCGCTAAGAGCATCCTTGTGAGCTGCGGTGCGCGGCTGGCGGTGTTCGACATTGCGGAGCTGCGGGAAGTCACCGCCTATGACGAGCTGGAGCTGGACACCATTGGGGACCGGAAAACGGCGCTCTTTCTCATTATGAGCGACACGGACGACAGCTTTAACTTCCTAATCAGCATGGTTTACACCCAGCTGTTCAATCTGCTGTGCGAAAAGGCCGACGACGTGTACGGCGGACGGCTTCCGGTCCATGTGCGCTGTCTCATTGACGAGTGCGCCAACATTGGGCAGATTCCGAAGCTGGAAAAGCTCATGGCGACCATCCGAAGCCGGGAAATTTCCGCCTGCCTGATTTTGCAGGCCCAAAGCCAGCTGAAAGCCATTTACAAGGACAACGCCGACACCATTGTTGGCAACTGCGACTGCTCCATCTTCCTGGGCGGAAAGGAACCGACCACCTTGAAGGAGCTGTCGGCCCAGCTGGGCAAGGAGACCATCGACACCTACAATACCGGCGAAAGCCGGGGCCGTGAGCTGTCCCACTCGCTGAATTATCAGAAGCTGGGCAAGGCGCTCATGGACGTGGACGAATTGGCCGTGATGGACGGCGGCAAGTGCATCCTGCAACTGCGGGGCGTGAGGCCGTTCCTCTCGGATAAATTCGATATAACCCAGCATCCCCTATACAAATACCTTGCCGACCATGACAAGAAAAACGCCTTTGACATAGCGCGTTTTTTGTCCACCCGGCTCAAACCCAGACCCAACGAGGTCTGTGACGTGTTTGAGGTAGATGTATCGGAGGAGGACCCAGGCTCCGAGTAAGCGGGGCCAATCGGTTTGTGAAAACCGGGGAAACGTACCTTCAAAAATTTATCAATATTTTTCGGAGGTACTATATGGATTTCTTTAACTCTGCTGTTGATGTTTTGCAGACCCTCGTGATCGCGCTGGGCGCTGGCCTCGGTGTGTGGGGCGTTATCAATCTTCTGGAAGGCTACGGCAACGACAACCCCGGCGCAAAGAGCCAGGGCATGAAGCAGCTCATGGCGGGCGGCGGCGTGGCCCTCATCGGCATCACCCTGGTCCCCCTGCTGTCCGGGCTGTTCGGCTGATCGCTGGCCGCAGCCATAACTCCGGTCCCTCCCGCCGCCTCTGGCGGGAGGGGCCTCGAAAGGAGGGTAAGCCCCTATGGATTTTGTGCTTGACGCAATCACGGAATGGCTCAAAGAGCTGCTGGTCAGCGGCATCATCGGGAATCTCTCCGGGATGTTTGACAGCGTGAATGAAAAGGTGGGAGACATCGCCGCCCAGGTGGGCGCGACCCCCCAGGGCTGGAACGGCGGCATTTTCAGTATGGTGCAGAACCTGTCCAACACTGTCATTCTCCCCATCGCCGGGGCCGTTCTCGCCTTTGTCATGACGCTGGAGCTGGTGCAGATACTCATGGACAAGAACAACCACCATGACATCGAATCGGCGGTTTTTTTCAAATGGATATTCAAGACCGCCTGCGCCATCCTCATTGTCACCAACACCTGGAACATCGTCATGGGTGTGTTTGATGTGGCGCAGAGCGCAGTCAATCAGGCGTCCGGCGTTATCATCGGCGACACCAGCATCGACATGGCGGCGGTCCTCCCGGACATGGAGGCCCAGCTGGAGGCAATGGAGCTGGGGCCGCTGTTCGGCCTGTGGTTTCAGTCCATGTTTGTGGGCATTACCATGTGGGCGCTGACCATCTGCATTTTCATCATCACCTACGGGAGAATGATCGAGGTGTATTTAGTCACCAGCGTGGCCCCTATCCCTATGGCGGCGATGATGGGCAAGGAGTTCGGCGGCATGGGCCAAAACTATTTGAAAGCCCTGTTTGCCCTGGGCTTCCAGGCGTTTCTCATTATGATCTGTGTCGGCATCTATGCTGTGCTGGTGCAGAGCATCGCCACCAGTGGGGACATCAGCACGGCGATCTGGACCTGCATGGGCTACACGGTGCTGCTGTGCTTCACACTGTTCAAGACCGGGAGCCTCGCAAAAAGCGTGTTCTCCGCCCATTAAAACGAAAGGAGGCCCCCTGATGGCCTATGTACCTGTGCCGAAGGACCTGACAAAAGTGAAAACGAAGGTCATGTTCAATCTCACCAAGAGGCAGCTGGTCTGCTTCAGCGGCGGGGCGCTGGTCAGCGTTCCGCTGTTCTTTTTGCTCAAAGGTCCGCTGGGGAACAACACGGCGGCGCTGTGCATGATCCTGGTCATGCTCCCCTTTTTCATGCTGGGGGTGTATGAGAAGAACGGCCAGCCGCTGGAGAAGATCGTGGGGAACATCATCCGCGTGTCCTTCCTCCGTCCCCGCCAGCGCCCCTACCGGACCCGCAACTTTTACGCCGTCCTGGAACAGCAGGACCGATTAGACAGGGAGGTGTACCACATTGTCTACCCAAAAGCGGAAGCTCACCCGCAGCGAACGAAAACAGATCGAAGCCGCTATCGCCAGGGCGAAGCGGACGGATAAAAAGGAGCTGTCGGCCCAAGACAGCATCCCCTATCAGCGGATGTTCCCGGACGGCATCTGCCGCGTCACCGATACATTCTACACCAAGACCGTCCAATTCCAGGACATCAACTATCAGCTTAGTCAGAATGAGGACAAGACCGCCATTTTCGAGGGCTGGTCCGATTTCCTCAACTACTTTGACAGCTCCATCCGCTTCCAGCTGTCCTTTCTGAACCTGTCCGCCTCCCAGGACGGTTTTTCCCGGAATATCGTCATTCCCATGAAGCAGGACGGCTTTGACGATGTGCGGCAGGAATACTCGGATATGCTGCAAAATCAGCTGTCCAAGGGCAACAACGGCCTTGCCAAGACCAAATATCTCACCTTTGGCA
>CAJUPS010000040.1 GCA_910588045.1 uncultured Oscillospiraceae bacterium
CGAATAATGCAAAGAAAGGAAACTATTCTATGAAAAAGCGTATTTTTTCTCGGGTTTTAGCCCTCGTGATGGCACTGACGTTGCTGTCTACTACCGCGTTCGCAGATGTGAGCTTTACGGAGTTCCAAACGGCTATCGACAAAGGAGAATCCATATATCAAGATACTTACACCCCCGATAGTGGCGCAACAGGTGCTGAAATGTATAAAGTGGAGGTAAACACCAATGCGGACGGTCAGCGGGATGTCAAGCTTTGGGACGATGTTGTATATGCTGGGCGTGAAAACAAGGACTACAGCACGAATATTCAAATTTGCAATGATGGTAGGCGGGCTGACAATGTTGTCATCGATCTAAATGGCCATAAGATTGACGGCGGGAACAATGATTCCGAAACCCCTTCCAGCGAGACGAACGTAATCAGTGTATGGGGAAATAGCACCCTGACGGTCAAAGATACCAGTGATGAACAGTCTGGAACGATCACCGGAGGCAGCCGCACAAACGCTGGTTCTGGCGTATATGTCCTTGGCACGGGTGCCACGTTCAATTTTGAAAGCGGAAACATCTCCCAAAATGTTGGTGGCCCGGCTGTTGCTGTATACAGCGGCGCGGAATTTAATATGAGCGGCGGTAATATCACAGACAATCGTTGCGCAGTGGATAATAGAGCCGGTGGTGTAAGCATCCACGGCGGTGCGTCTTCCGCAACGATCACCGGCGGAAACATTTCCCGCAATGAAGGCGGCATGGGCGGCGGTATCTCTATTTATAGCAATATGGCGGCCTCCAACACAATTTCTGGCGTCACGATGGAGGGCAACGAGTCTCGTAGTGACGGCGGTGCTATTTATATCTGGGGCGGCAATGTTGCAATGGACAATCTGACGATAAAAAACAATAAGGCCGAGAACAACGGCGGTGCTATTTGGATTAGCGAGGAAGACACCACTCCGTGGTCACACGTGTCCAATATCACGTATGAGCGCAATAACACCCTCTCCGGAAACACTGCTTCTGGAGAAGAGAGCAATGTCATTTATGTCCATGGTCCAGAGGATGACTATACCATTTCTGTCGATGAAACCGGATTGGTTCGTATCACCGATTCCGAAGGAAGACCGGTCAACGCTGTCCTTGATGGGAATGGGGACTATATCCGCAGCGGGATGTTGGCGGCCGATGCATCTCTGGAGTTTCACGGTGAGTTCTCCCTGCCCCCTGTCCAGCCCGATAATGATGACAATAATCCTGGCGATGACACTACCATCCCCAACACACCCCAGGATGATGTATCTGCCGACGATGCAGCTACCACCACCATCGAAGACGAGGAGACACCTCTGGCTGGCCTGATCTCCACGGCCGAGCTGCTGGAGGCCCTGCGCCAGTACGAGGGTATTGAAGATGTCGAACTCCCCGAGGACTTCCAGTGGGCTGACCACGACTATGCCCAGGCCATCTTTTGGGGCCTTGCCGAAGCTTTGGTCATCGACACCGAGGACGCCCCCCTTGACCCAGACGAAATCGTGACCGTGGCCCTGCTCCGCGAGGTTCTGGAGAATTTCGTGGAGTACAAAGGCGCAGACCTGACCGTTGCGGTTGACGGCGAGGACGACATGCTCGTCATGGACCTTGGCGAGCGCCTGACCGTTTTCTACGGCGAACTGGAAGCCGCCCTTGCAGCCCAGGCCGCGTAACACAACCCGAGAAAAGCCCAAAGCCCCCCGCCGCCCTGCATGGGCAGCGGGGGGCTCATTCCATAGCAGGCGCTCCCCTTATTGATGGATTCCCCGGTGCTGGTCGCCGGAGGGATTGGCGCCGAACTCATAGTCGTTGCCAGGCAGGACCGCGTTGAGGATAATCCCCGCAATAGCCGCGATGGCCAGGGCCGTCAGGGTAACGGTCGTTCCGGCGATGGTAAAGGACAGCCCGCCGGAGAAGCCCAGGCCGCAGACCAGAATGACGGCGGCAATGATGAGATTCCGGGAGTTGGTGAAATCCACCTGATTCTCGACGATGTTGCGCACGCCGATGGCGGAGATCATGCCGTAGAGCATGAAGCTGATGCCGCCTACAATGGCGGTGGGCATGGAGCCGATGACCCCGGCCATCTTGGGGATGAAGCCCAGGATCACGGCGTAAATGGCCGCCAGACGGATCACCCTGGGGTCAAAGACCCGGGAGAGGACCAGCACGCCGGTATTCTCCCCATAGGTGGTATTGGCGGGGCCGCCGAACAGACCGGACAGGGACGTAGCCAGTCCGTCGCCGATCAGGGTCCGGTGGAGGCCCGGGTTCTCGATGAAGTTCTCCCCCACGGTGGCGGAGATGGCGGACATGTCGCCGATGTGCTCCATCATGGCCGCAATGGCGATAGGAGCCATGACCAAGATGGCCGAGACGTCAAACTTCGCAATCTGGAAGGGGGGCAGTCCCAGCCAACCGGCGTTGGCGATGGCCGCATAGTTGAGGATAGCGGAGCCGTCGGCATTGACTATCCCGCAGGCGTTCATAATGACGGCGGCAATATAGGAGATCACCACGCCCAGCAGGATGGGGATGATCTTCCACATGCCCTTCCCCCAGATATTGAAGATAATAATGACCGCCAGGGCGATCAGCGCCAGAGGCCAGCACTGTGCGGCGTTGGACACCGCCGAGGGGGCCAGGTTCAGGCCGATACAGATGATGATGGGCCCCGTAACCACCGGGGGCAGAAACCGCATCACCTTATGTACGCCCACCACCTTCACCAGCAGGGCCAGCACCAGATACAGCAGGCCCGCCACTACGATGCCGCCGCAGGCATAGGCCAGCTTGTCCTCCGGAGACATTCCGGCGTAGATGCCCTGGTCCATCTTGCTCATGGTCTCAAAACCGCCCAGGAAGGCGAAGGAGGACCCCAGGAAGGCGGGCACCTTCAGCTTGGCGCACAGGTGGAAGAACAGCGTGCCCACCCCGGCGAAAAACAAGGTGGTCTGGATGTTCAGGGGCAGTCCATAGGCACTGCTGACGATGATGGGCACCAGGATCGTGGCCCCGAACATGGCAAACATGTGCTGAACGCCCAGCAGCAGCATCTTGGGCACGCCCAGCGTCCGCGCGTCGCGGATGGCTTCGATGTTTTCTTTCATTGATTTTCTCCCTTCTCTTTCGGCGGTCCCAAGGGGGCCGCCCCCGTTTCTGCACAAAAAAAGAGACGATCAAGCACTTGACCGTCCACCGCAAAAGAGAGAATAAAGAAACGATACCCCAGCGAGGTATTGGGCCTATTGGAAAAGCCAGTCCTTGTCATCCCTCTTCCGCTCCTCTCCTTGTATCAAGTGTATCATACCAGATGGAGGCCCCCTGCGCAATAGAAAAATCCGGCCCCGCCCGCTTTTCTCCCAATTTGACAAAATCCCGCCTCCCGTCAGGCGGATTTGCGTGTAAATTTTCTCCGCAGAAAAAAGGGAGCCCGCCCGCCGGAAAACCGGCGGACGGGTCGATCATGTCGCAGCTTGCTGTTCTGTCAATCCAGAATATACACGGAGCACTCCCGCACGCCAAACTGAATGCACTGACTGTTGGTGTCCATGTAGAGGTCGATGGTGTTGCCCCGCACGCCGGTGTCCTCCGCAATGGCGAAGCCGTAATTGTACATTCCGTCGTTGGAAACCACATAGACCTTGGTTCCCAGGGGCAGAACATTGCGGTCCACGGCCACCACGCCCACATGGACGGCGGTGCCGGAGGCGGTGCGGGTGCCCACGCTGCCGCCGGTGGTATAGGCGGTGCCCCGCATGGTGCGCATGGAGCTGAAGGTAACGGTCTGGCCATTCTCCAGGGTAATGACGCCGGTGCCGTCCTCGTTGGTGGTGATGTTGGACACGCTGTCATCGTTGTTGGCGAAGTTGGCAATTGTTCCCCGCTCGATAATGGTGCTCTGGGGCTCCACGTCGATCACATCAATGAGCTGGCGGGCCGTCCGGCGGCCATCCTCATAGATAATTTCGTATACCTCCGTATACTCCCCGTCGTATCCCTCCTGGACGACCGTCTCCTGCCAGTCGGGCTTGGAGTCATCGTAACGGTAGACCGTCTCGTGCTCCGTTATGTTGGAGATGTGCTCGTAGAAGACGAACTGTCCTCCGATCTCCACATGGATGCCCCCCTCGGGGAAGGAGACGGCCGCCATCTCCAGCGGACTGGCCTCCACCTCCATGCGCGCAAGGAGGTCATCCAGGGTCTCCCCTTGGGAGACGGTGGTATACTGCTGCTCCTGGTGCACCACGGTTACCACCAGGCCCGGGGTCAGGGTCAGCTCACTGCCACTGGTGCGGGAGACCAGTCCGGAAGCTCCATCGGTGAGGAATACGCTGCCCTCCAGGTCGTCCACGTGGACGGGACCGTCATTGGACAGCAGGTACATGGCCTCGCCGGGCCCGGTGAGGGCAGACAAAGACAATACGGCAAATAAGAGGGCCGGTACAGCTGCGACAGCGATCAGCCGCTTCAGGGGCAGTGCGGCTTTCTTGCTTCTTTCAAACATGATACTTGTTCCTCCATTGATTCTTAAAAAAGGAATATCAGGCGCTGGGGTATGGCCTGTACTGGATAGGATAGCCAAAATTTCCAATCTCTAAACAGGCAGGATACCGATTTGTAACCTTTGTTACTTTTTCAAAAACCGTGTGTAGTGTACCAGAAAGGCCGCAGTTTGTCAAGAGTTTTCCCACATTTCCAGCACTACGGTTGACATAAAGGAACAAGAACTGCGTTATGACGAGGAAAAAACTGGCGGTCTGACAGAAAATTAGTTACAAAATCAGTTACAAAAGTTACAGACCCCGTCTGAGAAGTTACAAAAAATCATTCCCGCCCCGGCGCTCTGCCGGGGCGGGAATGAACCGCTTACAGATTCGGATGCCCTTGCCAGCTCTGGGAAGCCGAGCAGTAGGGGATCCCCTTGATATTGTGAAACTGAACAAACTTCAGCGAGTAGAGATCCCCGGAGACATAGCGCTCATAGTCGGGCTGGTAGAGGACGACATAGTCGCTCCCCACGGTGTGGAGGATCCCCTTCCAGGTAACGGGCCGGTCGGGCCCAATGAGGAAGGTGGCCTCCACGAAGTACCCCAGGTTCCGGTTAAGCAAGCTGCGCAGGGACGCCTGATAGGCCTCCTCCTGGTTGGCGGGCATGTGGGTATTCGCCATATTCACGGGATTCTTCATCCGCTGGCTCTGGGCGGCGGCGCTGGAGATCCCGCCGGGCGCTTCACTGCCGTTCATCCCGGAGATGGGAACCTGGGAGACCGCCGCCTGCTGGGCCTGCATGGACTGCTGCTGCATGGAGACGGCGGCCCCATTCCGTCCGGGGTCCCCGTAGACCCAGCTGTCCGAGGGCATATAGTAGCCGGTCTCATCCGGCGCCGCCGGTATGGGCTGATTGGTCGGTTGATGTTCCATCATGTACCACTCCTTGTGCTATAATTATGTGTTGTAGTAGGCCGCAGTTGGATTATAAAAGCAGTGATCCCCGATGCGGGTCTGCCAGTAGCCTACGGTCGTGGGAAAGTTGTTGCGACACTTTGGACTGAATGGGTTATAAAACCAGAGGGACTCCGCCACATCCGGCAAGCGGTTTCCGGCGATGGCCCAGTCGGCGATCTCATAGTGGATGGCCTCCGGACGCATATTATAGATATTCTGGGGATTATACGCGCCGCCCTCCGTCTCGCTGGCGCAGACGAACTGGTAGGGTTGGAAGATGATCTTCCGGATGCTGCCCTGGCCCACCCGGGCGTACTCGCCGCCGGTGGCGTGGACGCGGTTCATCACCACGCCTGCCACAGCCTTCATCCCGTCGGTTCCCTCCCCTCCGGCCTCGCACTCAATCAGCCGTGCCAATAGTTCTCGGTCAGAGTAAGCCATAGATTATCACGCTCCTGGTCATTCCCAGTGTATGCCCTGGAGAAGCAGAAGGTGCAAAAAGCGGGCGGTCACCCGCCCTCTTTCTAAAAGTTTCGTCCACCTTTTCAAAGGTGGCGGAGTCCAGGGGCAGAGCCCCTGGCCGCCCTCCGCAGAGGGCGGAATCCCCCACAAGCCGCGCTCAAAAAAATCCCATCCCCAGCACAATCCCAAACTGCGCGCGGCTTTAAGCGCATTCACCGCTGCGCGGTGAACAGCGCCGGGAGTTCCCGTCAAAAGACGCTTCGCCTTATAAAATATCAATCAACATCTTAATAAACAGCATCCCAAGTACAACGAAAATCATGCTCTTGATTCGTTTCCCGCCGCCCCGGATGGCGTAGCGCGCCCCGCACCAGTTGCCCAGCATACTGCACGCCGCCGCCGGGACCACCAGTGCCCACAGCACCTTCCCGCCGATGATAAAAGAAATCGCCGCCGCCACGTTGGAGGCCAGATTTCCCACCTTGGAGCACCCGGAGGCCGTCACCATATCCATCTGCAACAAAGCGGTAAAGGCCATAATCATAAACGTCCCCGTGCCCGGCCCCACCATGCCGTCATAGCACCCGATCACCAGCCCGATACCCAGGCTCACCCCCATCTCGTAGGGGCGTGGATACTGCTTCTCCCCCGTCTCCTGGCCGAAATCCTTCTTGACCGCCAGAAAAATCGCCACCAGGGGCAGCGCCACCAGCATAAGCCCCTTCAGCAAGCCCTCACTGAGCATCTTCGCAATCTCCGCGCCGATGTACCCCCCGAGCAGGGCCCCCAGGGCCGCGCACAGGGCCGCATGGAGCCGTATCTTCCCGCTGCGGAAGAATTTGACCGACGCCGTGGCAGACCCGCAGCCGTTGACCACCTTGTTGGTCCCCGCCGCAAAGTGGACCGGCACCCCGGCCATCATGTAGGCGGGCAGCGTAATCAGTCCCCCTCCCCCGGCCACACTGTCCACAAAGCCCCCCAGGAAGACCAGCGGACAGACGATCAGAAGCATTTTTACCAGTTCCTGCATGTCAGATCCTCTCCTTTTTTGTCTTTCCGTGGGATTATATCACAGGAATGAAAATTGTGCTACCCATTTTTTCAGAATATGGTATACTGATAAAAAAAGTTCCGTTGAAGGGAGACAAACCATGAACCTCTGCGACATCCGGGAGGTCCGGGCCCTGCTGGGCCGCCACGGCTTCCACTTCTCCAAATCCCTGGGGCAGAATTTTCTCGTCGCCGACTGGGTCCCCCGGCAGATTGCCGAAGCGGGCGGCGGCGATCAAACCTGCGGCGTGCTGGAGGTGGGCCCCGGCATCGGGTGCCTCACCAGGGAGCTCTGTCAGCAGGCCGCCAAGGTGGTCTCCGTGGAGCTGGACCCGGCCCTGCCGCCGGTGCTGGCGGAGACCATGGCCGGAGCGGGCAACTTCACCCTGATCTCCGGGGACATCCTGCGCCTGGACGTGCCCGCGCTGGTGGAGGAGCACTTCCAGGGGCTCACGCCCGTGGTGTGCGCCAACCTGCCCTACAACGTGGCCTCCCCGGTGCTGAAAGCGCTGGTGGAAGCAAAGCGTTTCCGGACCATCACCGTCATGGTCCAGCGGGAGGTAGCCCTGCGCATCGCAGCGAGGCCGGACACCAGGGACTACGGCGTGCTCTCCGTCTACATGCAGTACCACACCCGACCGGAAATTCTCTTCGACGTGCCGCCGGAGTGCTTCCTGCCCGCGCCGAAGGTCACCTCCTCAGTCATCCGCTGCCAGGTCCGGGAGACCCCGGCGGTCTCCCCCGCCTGCGGGGAGGAGTTCTTCTTCCGGACGGTAAAGGCGGCCTTCGCCCTGCGGCGGAAGACGCTGTGCAACTCCCTGTGCACCGCCTTCGGCTCCCAACTGGGCAAGGATGGCGTGGCGGAGGCCATCGCCCGGTGCGGCCTGTCCCCCACCGTCCGGGGGGAGGCGCTGGGGATGGAGGCGTTCGCCTCCCTGGCGGACTGTTTGTGGGGGGCCCTGGCAAAAAAATAAAAAATTTCCCAAAATACTACCACAGTCGTATTGACAAACGGGTACGACTGTGGTAGTATCTCTTTGGTGGTACTACCAGTGTCTTATAAGGAGGACATTTGCCATGACGGTGAAACTGCACGATTCGGAGCTGAAGGTGATGGACACGCTGTGGCGCGAGGGAGAGCTCCCCGCCCGGCGGGTTGCGGACATCCTGGGGACGGAGGTGGGCTGGAACGTCAACACCACCTATACCCTCATTAAGCGCTGTATCCAGAAGGGCGCTATCGAGCGCACGGACCCCGGCTTTCAGTGCCGCGCCCTGATCCCCAAGGAGGCAGTACAGGCGGCGGAGACGGACGAGCTGGTAGGCAAGCTGTTCGACGGCTCTGTGGATAAGCTCTTCGCCTCCCTGCTGGGACGAAAGAATCTGACTGCGGAACAGATCCAGCGCCTGCGGGACATCGTGGGCGAGCTGGAATGAGGTGCAGGGTATGAGTTTACTGGAAATGAGCTTTACCGGGGGCGTGCTGGTCCTGGCGGTGATCGTGCTGCGGGCGATGGCCCTCCATCGCCTCCCCAAGGGGACCTTCCTGGCCCTGTGGGCGGTGGCTGCGGTACGGCTGCTGATCCCCTTCTCCCTCCCCTCCCCTGCCAGCGTTTACACGCTGGCGGAGCGCGTCCCGGTGCAGAACGCGGTGCGGGAGGCGGCAACCGTGGTAAATCCCGCGCCCGCCGCGCCTGTCTTCTCCGACACTGCGCCTGTCCCTCCCGCAGCGATCTCCGTTCCGGAGGGCGGCGGAGCGGCGGACGTCTGGCTCTGGGTATGGCTGGCCGGGGCCGTGATCTGCGGGGCGTTCTTCCTTATCACTTACCTGCGCTGCCGGAGGGAGTTCCGGACGGCCCTGCCGGTGGAAAGCGAGAACCTGCCGGACTGGCTGGCGGGACAGAAGCTGCGGCGGCGGGTGTCGCTGCGGCAGTCGGACCGGGTGGACGCGCCCCTGACCTACGGCCTGCTGCGCCCTGTGATCCTCCTGCCGAAATCAGGGCGGGACGTGTCCCTCTATGCCCTGGAGCACGAGCTGGCCCACATCCGGCATCTGGACGCGCTGTGGAAGCCCCTGCTGGCCCTCACCGCCTGCGTCCACTGGTTCAATCCGCTGGTGTGGTGCATGTTCGTGCTGGCCAACCGGGACATGGAGCTGCGCTGCGACGAGGCCGTGGTGCGGCGTCTGGGGCTGGACAGGCGGAGGGAGTACGCCCTGACGCTGATCTCCATGGAGGAGAAGCGCAGCGGCCTGGGACCCTTCGCCAGCGCGTTCAGCCGAAACGCGATCGAAGAAAGGATACGAGCAATTATGAAACTCAAAAAGCGCTCCCTCGCCGCCATCCTGGCGGCGGTGGTACTGGTGTGCTGCGTGGGGGTGGGCTTCGCCACCTCGGCAGCGAAGGACAAGACCCCCTACCCCCGGGTAGAGGAGGGGACCTTCACCAAAGAGGAATTGGACCGCCTGGCCTCCCTGTGGTTCGAGGGCTATGAGGATATGACCGTGGCGGCGTACCAGCAGAAGATGTGGACCGAGCGGGACAACCCGGAGGACATGGCGCTCATCGAGCGGTATGGGCAATACGGCGCAGTGAATCCGGAGGACTTAGCCGGGCAAAATGACCCGCACAGCGCAGCCGGTGCTGACTACCTTTCCATTGTGACGGTGCCGCCGTCCCGCGCCTTCTACAACTACTTCCACCAGGTATATGAGCCCCTGACGGCCCACAACTGGCAGGAGCGGACCTTCTCCGGCGCGGCAGTGGCCGAGACGGTGGACGGCAGCACGGCTACGCTGGAGTACGACTTTACCATGCGCGTTCTGGACCCGGACCTCCTCACTGTGGGAGACTATGAGAAAAGAATTTGGTACACCAAGGCAAGCATGGAGAGGCTGGCAGAAGCGAAGCCGACAGAGGAACAGCTCCCATCGCTGTGCCAGGTACTTTCTTCCACGACGCCGGACGGCGCTTTGGAGGTCATCATCACGTGCGGCCCCCTGAACGTCAGCCCGCCCGCCGACACCGACGCCGCCCTCCACGCCGAGAGCTCTCAAGAATCCGCCCAGCAGTGGGACCGGGTGCTGACCCCCTACGCGCCCTTCGGCCTGACCTGGGAGTTCAACGACCCGGACCTGGACGGCAACGGCCTGGCCATGTGGTTTGAGGGCAAGGAGGTCCGGGGCATCATGGACGAGCAGGAGGGCGTCTGGATCACCGAGCACACCGGGAACGGCTTCTCCGACGGCGCGTTGGAGCTGTACGCGGTCTACGCGGACGGCAAGCTCTCCGGCCTGCGGCCGGCCACAGCCGAGGAGCAGGCGGCCTTTGATGAAACCCGGGCGCAGTCCTCCGCAGAAAGGGAACGGATTTTGTCCAACGGTGAGGAACAGCGGGAGTTCCCCCAGGCCACCCAGGCGGACTACGACGCCCTCCTGGCCCTGCGAACGGGGGGTTACGAGGCCCTGCCCCTGGAGGACTTCAACCAACGCCTTCTGGACTGGGCCAACGAGAACACGGACGCCTGGGACCGGATCAACTGCGACGTAATCTGGAACGACTGCGCCGTGGGGCTGACAGTGACAGTGGAAGAGCTGACCTTTGTCACCCTCACCTGCCGCCTCTCCGGCACGGAGAACGGCCAGATGATCCGCGCCCTCCACACCGGAACCCCGGAGGAGGACCCCGGCTGGTCCCGCAACCTGCCGGAGAAGTTCGAGGAGGAGGACGGCATCCGGACCGCATGGTGCGATCTGTACTATGACATCTCCTACCACATCTCCGACAAGTCCGCCGTGACGGTGGGCCAGCGGGACGCCGCCGTGGTTGGCATGATGCACGCCATTGATACCTTCTGGCGGGACACGGACCTGGACACGCTGCTCACCATGACCAAGGAGGACGTTGCGGCAAGGTTCAACACCTGGGCCAGGGAAAGCAGCGCGGAAAACATCCGCATCAACCCCGTCACCGGAGACAACCTCCATTTCGAGCACGCCGACGAGCGGGGCATCGACTGACAAACACGGAAAAGCCGGGAGCGCACAGCCCCCGGCCTTTTCTCACCCGTTCGCCACCGTGTAGAGCGAGTAGAAGTATTCCTTCCTGTCCATCAGCGCCCCGAACCGGCCCGCCTCGCAGACCCGGCCGTTCCGGAGGACGAAGATCCCGTCGTACTGCTCCAGCAGGGCCTCCTCCAGCCGGTGGGTCACCACCACCCTTGTCAGGCCGTCCAGGTGCAAAATCGCATCCGTCACGGCAAACGCCGTCTGATTATCCAGCGCCGCCGTCGCCTCGTCCAGCAGCAGGACCGGCGTCTCCCGCATCAGGCACCGGGCGATGGACACCCGCTGCCGCTCCCCGCCGGACAGGCCGTTCCCGTTCTCCCCGCAGCGGTAGCTCTCCCCTTTCGCCTCGATCAGTCCGTCCAGGCCCGAGCGGTGGACCGCCAGCTCCAGTTTGTCCTCCGGGAAGTCCCGGAACATGGTGATATTCTGATACAGCGTGTCGTCGAACAGGAACACGTTCTGTCCAATGAGGCTCATCACGTCGTAGAGGCTGTCGGTGTCCACCTCCCTGAGTTCCTTGCCGTCGATGGCGATGGAGCCGGTGTACCCGTCATAGGCCCCCATGAGCAGGTTCAGCAGAGTGGATTTCCCGGACCCGGACGCGCCCACCAGGGCGTACTTCTTCCCGGCCTCCAGCTTCATGGACAGATTTTGCAGCACCGGCTTTTCCGGCTCGTAGCCGAAGGTAACGTTCTCCAGGGTGATGGCGTCCTCCAGCTTCGCGGGGATGGGGTCCCCGGCGCGGTCCGCGTGCTCCTCCGTGACCTGGGCCAGCTTCTCCACCAGGCCCGCCGCCGCCTTGCGGGCGGCCCAATATTTGGGTACGATATTGATCGTGTTGAGCAGATAACCGGACAGGTTGACAAAAATAATGACTGTACCGGCGGTGATGTCCCCCCGGATGGCCAGGTATGCCCCCACAAAGAAAATGCCCATTTGCATCACCAACCCACACAGGCCGGACGCCTCCCCGATGACGGCCTCGCACCAGCGACGGCGGTACTTGGCATCCTCCACCGCCTGGCTGGAGGCGTTGAACCGCTTTTGCGTCTCTCCCTCCGCCTTGAAGCTCTTGATAACGGAAAAACCGTTGAGCAAGTCCTTGATCTGGGCCATGAAGCCCTCGTTCCGGTCGCTGACGGTCTTTTCCCTCTCCGCCAGGGCTCCGCCCGTCACGACCGCCACCACCACGGGCAGCACCCCCAGTACGATGGCCACCGCCGCCAGCAGAGGACTGTACCAGATCATCATCGCCAGAGCTCCCACGCCTGTCAGGGCGTAGGCCGCCATCTCAAAGGGCTTTTCCAGATAGTTGGTTTCAATGGTCGTTATATCGTTGGTCAGGGTGGATAAGTACCGCCCGGTGTTCTCACGGGAGAAAGCGCTGATGCTCTTCTCCGACAGCCGCCGGAAGGCCAGGGCCTTGTACTGGACCAGCGCCCGGCGGATAAAGCCGAATTTCGCCCCATAGTTGCCCGTATCCACCGCCACCACGGCTACGGCCAGGCCCAGCCAGACCCACAGCATCCCCAGCAGCCGGTCCGCCTCCCCGGTGGCGATGATGTCGATCATCGCACCCAGCAGCCAGGTGACAAAGAGATTGACTCCTATGCCCAAAATGCTCAGAATCATGGCCGCCCAGTAGCGGATGTGATTCTTTTCATAAAATGCCCGGAAGTATTCCCGCGCCGCCGGACTTCTCTTACTTATTCTCATCTTTCGTCTCCTTTTTATCGTTCCACCTGGACCCCTCCAGCAGGGGCCGCTGGCTCCCGCCCTCCATGTTGATCCTGACAAGGTATTGCCCATACTGCATCATGCACCGCGCCAAGTACAGGAACGGCACCAGCTCCCCTCCGCTGAAGATTCCATACGCCTGGGTCATGCCGTCCTCCAGCTGGAGGTCTGTTTTTCTCAGTACGCGCAGTTCCGACAGCTCGTTCAGAATGGCCACGACCTCCTCTACCGGCGTTTCCACCGCCTTGGCAATGGTGCCGGGTACGTACATCCGGTAAGTTCGGCTGTGGAGGTACTCCAGGGTCTCCAGGCATCCGGGCCGGGCCAGCACGGCGAAGAGCCGCCGGTAATCGTCCCCGGGGGCGAAGAACGCCTCATAGCCCGCCTCCGGCGTGGGCCAGACGGTGGCAAAGGACATCTCATCCGAATGGAGGTTCAGCATGATCCCGCCGTCCAGCCACACCATGGAGGTTGCCAGAACGCAGTCCCCGGACTCCTCGTCCTTCAGCTCGCATTTCTCCATATAGCCCATATCCGGAAAAACGCCCCTGCCCGCCAACATGGCTTTCGCCACCGTCCAGCTCAACCGGCAGAACTGGTCGAATCGGTCCTTCATGGGCATCCCCGCCAGCCAGCGGGCCACGGTATCGTGGATGTCGATCTTCTCCCCGCCCTCCCGGCCAAAGAGTGCGTCGATGGTCACCCCCAGCTTGTCCGCGATGGCGGGCAGCAGGGCCACGTCCGGCGCGCCGCCGTTCTCCCACCGGCTGACGGCCTGGGTAGACACCCCCGCCGCCTTTCCCAGCTCCTCCTGGGTCATATTCAGTGCTTTTCTATACCGGGTAATCTGCTCCCCTATTAAATGGTTGTCCATGGTGTTTCCTCCCGTTCAACGGATGCTTGAATTATACATCCATTTCTGTTTGAATACAAGGCAGGCCGTTTTTATCATTATCAAGCCTGCGTTGATTTCTCTCGTCCAAAAGAGCGGCCCCGCGTCAGCGGGGCCGCTCCTGCTCATGCGCTATAAAAATTTTCTCTCATAGATATAGCTGTCGAACCGCACATCCATGTTGTACTTCCCGAAAGAGGACTCCCGCTTCACGGTGAACCCACACCTCTCCAGCAGGGCGCAGGAGGCGCGATTCTCCTTCGCCGCCTCCGCCGTGACGGCGGTCCAGCCCTGCTCCCGGGCCCAGTCCAGCAGGAGCTTCACGATCTCCGCGCCAAACCCCTGCCGCCAGCGGCTGCGGTGGACGCAGTAACCGATGTCGCACGTACCCTCCTTGGCCGGAAACGCGCAGCAGGTCCCGACCCGCTCCCCGCCGTCCCGCAGCTCCACGATGAGGTAGTACCCGTCCTCGCTGTCCTGCAAGCCGTCCAGGGCTTTCCGGTACACCTCGTCCACATAGTCCGCCGTGGGGTCGCTCAGATACCGCCCGTTCTCCGGGTCGAACCACATGTCCGTGGAGAAAGCCAGGTCCTCCGGCGTATAACTGCGGATAACGATCCGCTCCCCGGTCAGGGGCCGCTCCAGCGTCATGCCTCCACCTCTTTCAGGAGGGCGGCGATGAGCTGCTCCTTCCCGTCCCCGCGCTCGGCGGAGAAGGGGATCAATGCGTCCCCCTCCCGCAGGGCCAGCGTCTCCCGGATGCGCTGCAAATTCGGCTCGATCTCCGATTTCTTCAGCTTGTCCAGCTTGTTGGCGACCACCACCATGGGACATCCCGCGTCATAGAACCAGTTCGCCATGGTCACATCGTCCGCCGTGGGCTTGTGCCGCGCGTCCACGATCATGACCCCCAGGGTGATGAGCCCCGAGGCGAAGTAGCCCTCCATCAGCCGCCCCCAGCGGTCCCGCTCCGCCTTGGACACCTTGGCGTAGCCATACCCCGGCAGGTCCACCAGGTAGGCCCCGCCGTCAATGCGGAAGTAGTTGATCTGGCTGGTCTTCCCCGGGGCCGCGCCCACCCGGGCGAAGTTCTTCCGGTTCACCAGCCGGTTGATGACGGAGCTCTTCCCCACGTTGGACCGGCCCGCGAAGGCCATCTGGGGCAGGCCGTCCCGGAGGAAGTCCTCCCCCTTCACGGCAGAGCGGATAAATTCCACCTTATTAAAATTCAGCTCCATACCGGCCTCCTCCCTCTCGCTCTGCATTGTAGGAGCGCACACTGTGCGCCCGCTTTTAACGGAAGCTGCGTGGTATCGTGAGGCGCGCACCGTGCGCCCCTACGGATGCCGCGTCACTGCCGCATGGGGACCTCCCGGGGGACGAACGCCGTCAGGATCGGCTCGGCGGGACGCTCCACGACGGCCTCGCTCACGGGTTCCGCGGGCCAGAGCGCCTCCGCCAGAACGGTGTCCACGCTCTCCGCGGGAACAAACCGCAGCGCCTCCCGGACCACCGGGTCGATCTCCGCCAGATCCCGCAGGTTGTCCTTGGGAATCAGAACCGTCCGGATCCCGTTGCGCTTGGCGGCCATGGTCTTCTCCTTCAGGCCCCCGATGGCCAGCACCCGGCCCCGCAGGGTGACCTCGCCGGTCATCGCCACGCTGGAGCGGACCTTCCGGCCCGTCAGGGCCGACACCACGGCGGTGGTGATGGCCACCCCGGCGGAGGGACCGTCCTTGGGCACCGCGCCCTCGGGGAAGTGGATGTGGATGTCCTTGTTCTTGTAGAACTCCGCTTCGATGCCCAGCTGACCCGCCCGGCTGCGGATGCAGCTGATGGCGGCGTGGGCGGACTCCTTCATCACATCCCCCAGGTTCCCGGTGAGCTCCAGCTTCCCGGTGCCCTCCATGACGTTGACCTCCACCTCCAGCAGCTCGCCGCCGGACTCCGTCCAGGCCAGGCCGTTGACCACGCCCACGGGGTCCAGGTCCAGCGCCGGGGGGTGGTAGCGGCGCACGCCCAGGTAGTCCTCCAGGTTTTCCGGCGTGACGGTGCACCGCTTGGCCTCCCCGCTCACCAGGCGCATGGCGGTCTTCCGGCACAGCTTGCCCATCTGCCGCTCCAGGGTGCGGACGCCGGACTCCCGGGTATACCCGGTGATGACGGCCCGGATGGCGTCGTCCCCCACCCGCAGGGCGGTCTTTTTCAGCGCGTGCTCCTTCATCTGCTTGGGCAGCAGGTAGCGCTTCGCGATCTCCAGTTTCTCCTCGTCGGTATAGCTGGTCAGCTCGATGACCTCCATCCGGTCCAGCAGGGGCCGGGGGATGGTGGAGGTGGTGTTGGCGGTGGTGATGAAGAGCACGCGGCTCAGATCCAGGGGGATCTCCAGGAAGTGGTCCCGGAAGGCGCAGTTCTGCTCCCCGTCCAGCACCTCCAGCATGGCGGCGGCGGGGTCCCCCCGGTAGTCGCTGCCCATCTTGTCGATCTCGTCCAGCAGCAGCAGGGGGTTCATGCTGCCGGACTGGGAGATGGCGTTGACGATCCGCCCCGGCATGGCCCCTATGTAGGTCTTCCGGTGGCCGCGGATGTCCGCCTCATCCCGGACGCCGCCCAGACTCAGCCGGGCCAGCTTCCGGCCCAGCGCCTTGGCCACGGAGATGGCCACGGAGGTCTTGCCCACCCCCGGAGGGCCCACCAGGCAGATGATCTGCCCCTTGGCCTCCGGATTGAGCTGGCGCACGGCGATAAACTCCAGGATGCGCTCCTTCACCTTCTCCAGGCCGAAGTGGTCCCGGTCCAGGATCTTCCGGGCGGCGGCCACGCTGGCCCGCTCCCGGGTCTCCTGGCCCCAGGGCATTTCCAGGCACACGTCCAGGTAGTTGCGGATCACCGACGCCTCGGCGCTGGAGTAGGGCTGCTTGGCCAGCCGGTCCACCTCCCGCAGCAGTTTCTCCCGGACCTCCTCCGTCAGCGTCAGGGCGCTGATCCGCATCCGGTAGTCGGTCAGCTCGCTGTCCTCGTCCTCCCCCAGCTCCTGCTGGAGCAGGCGGATATGCTCCCGGATGATGTGGTCCTTCTGGACCTCCCCCATCTCCCGGCGGATCTGGCCCTCCAGCTCGTGCTCGAAGGAGAGCACCTCGGCCTCCCGGGCCAGCAGCTCATTCACCTTCCGCAGCCGCTGCACGGGGCGCAGCTCCTCCAGCAGCGCCTGTTTGTCCTGATAGCGGAGCATGATGTTCTGGGCAATGAAGTCCGCCAGATGGCCGGGGTCCCGGTCCGCCATGACGGCGGCGGTCATCTCCTCCCCCAGGCGGGGGGCCATGGAGGCGTACTCCCCGAAGTTGGTGCAGGTCTGCCGCAGCAGGGCCTCCAGCTGGAACTCGGAGATCCGGGGATGGCTCTCCCGCAGGGGCTCCACGTTGCCCTGGAGGTAGGGCTCCGTCTGCCACAGCCGCCGGAGTCTCGCCCGGCCCTTGCCCTCCACGATGACCCGCACGGCGGCGTCGCCCATGCGGAGGACCTGCCGGATGACCGACATGGTGCCCACGGAATACAGGTCCCGCTCCCCCGGCTGGTCCTCTCCGGTCTCCCGCTGGGCCACCAGGAAGGCGTATTGATCCTGCTCCATGGCCTTCTCCAGGGCCCGGATGGAGATCTCCCGCTCCACGTCGAAGCTGAGGATGCACCCCGGGAAGACCGCCAGCCCCCGCAGGGCCAGCACCGGCATGTTGATGGTATCACTCATTATGGTTGTTCCTCCTATTCCCCGGCGAGGGCCGGGAAGGGAAACGGGGGGCAGTATCCCGCCCCCCGTCGATCTGATTTTTCCTGCTGCCGGACCCGGCCGTCAGGACGCCGGATTGGCCACGGTCTCCCCCTCGCCCCGGTGGACCAGGGTGGGACCGCACTCGCCCTTGGCGCATGCCTCGGTGATGACCACCCGCTGCACCGTGGGATCGGAGGGGATGTCGTACATGATGTCCGTCAGGATGCCCTCCATGACCGCGCGGAGGCCGCGGGCGCCGATGTTGCGCTCGATGGCCTTGTCGGCCAGGGCCTCCAGGGCCCCGTCGGCGAAGGTCAGCTCCACGCCGTCGTAGCCCAGCAGCTTCCGGTACTGCTTGACCAGGGCGTTCTTCGGCTCGGTGAGGATGCGCACCAGGTCCTCCCGGTGCAGGGAGTCCAGGGGCGCAATGATGGGCAGGCGGCCCACCAGCTCGGGGATGATGCCGAATTTCAGCAGGTCGTGGGGCTGGACCTCCTTGAGGATGGCGCCCACGTCCCGGTCCTTCTTGCTCTGGATGGGCGCGTCAAAGCCCAGGCCCCGCTTGTCCGTGCGCCGCTCGATGATCTTGTCCAGACCGTCGAAGGCGCCGCCGCAGATGAAGAGGATGTTCTTTGTGTCGATCTGGATGAACTCCTGGTGGGGGTGCTTGCGGCCTCCCTGGGGCGGGACGTTGGCCACGGTGCCCTCCAGGATCTTCAGCAGGGCCTGCTGCACGCCCTCGCCGGACACGTCCCGGGTGATGGAGGTGTTCTCGCTCTTCCGGGCGATCTTGTCGATCTCGTCCACATAGACGATGCCGTGCTCCGCCAGCTCCACGTCGTAGTCCGCCGCCTGCAAAAGCCGCAGCAGGATGTTCTCCACGTCGTCGCCCACGTAGCCCGCCTCGGTGAGGGTGGTGGCGTCGGCAATGGCAAAGGGCACCTGGAGGATCCGGGCCAGGGTCTGGGCGATGTGGGTCTTGCCGGAACCGGTGGGACCGATCATCAGGATGTTGCTCTTTTGCAGCTCCACGTCCTCGCCGCCGTCACCGGCCGCGCCGAACTGGATGCGCTTGTAGTGGTTGTATACCGCCACGGAGAGGGCCACCTTGGCGCTCTCCTGGCCGATCACATACTGGTCCATGATATCCCGGACCTCCCGGGGCGTGGGAAGCTGCTCCGGCAGCTCCAGGGGCTGTGCGCCGGCCGGATCGCCCAGGTCATCATCCAGCAGGCTCATGCACAGCTGCACGCACTGGTCGCAGATTCGCGCCCCAGGCCCCTGGAGCATCCGCCGCACCTCGCTCTCCCGTTTGCCGCAGAAGGAGCAGCGCAGGGACTTTTTGGGCTCGTCACTCATGGATAACTTCCCTTCTCACATTCCAAAAATTTATCTCGAATAGATGACCTTGTCGATCAGGCCGAACTCGCGGGCCTCCTCGGCCTGCATGAAGTTGTCCCGCTCGCAGGCGGTGGTGATCTCCTCGATGGATTTGCCCGTGTTCTCCGCCATGATGCGGTTCATCCGCTTCTTGATGATCTCGAACCGCCGGAGGTGGATGGCCATGTCGGTCACCTGCCCCTGGGTCCCGGCGGAGGGCTGGTGGATCATGATCTCCGCGTTGGGCAGGGCCAGCCGCTTCCCCTTGGCCCCGGAGGACAGCAGGAAGGCCCCCATGGAGGCGGCCATGCCGATGCAGATGGTGGACACGTCGCACTTGATATACTGCATGGTGTCATAGATGGCCATGCCGTCGGTGATGGAGCCGCCGGGGCTGTTGATATACAGCTGGATCTCCTTGTCGGGGTCCTGGGCCTCCAGGTACAGCAGCTGGGCGACCACGAGACTGGCCGTGGTGGCGTTCACCTCTTCGCCCAGGAAGATGATGCGGTCGTTGAGCAGGCGGGAGAAGATGTCATAACTCCGCTCCCCCCGGTTGGTCTGCTCCACTACATAAGGGACTAAACTCATTTGAACTTACCTCCTGAAAGATGCTCCGGCCCTCCCGGCACGCACACTATCATACCCAAAACAGGGAAACTTTAGTACAAGGACCTTTTTACTCCTCGGCGGCTTCCTCCGCCTTGAGTTCCTCGACCTTCTTCTTGCGGGTACGCTTGGGCTTTTCCGCCTTGGGCTCCTCCTTGGGCGCCTCCTCCGTCTTGACCTCCTCGGATTTGACCTCCTCCGGCTTGACAGGCACGGCGGCGGAGGCCACCAGGTCCACGGCCTTATTGCGGCACACCTGCTCCTTGACCATGGCGGCGTCCACGTACTTCTTCACGTCCTCCGCGCTCATCCCGTACTGTTCGGCCATCTTGGCGTACTCGGCCTCCACGTCCTCGTCGGACGCCTCCAGGCCCTCGGCCTTGATGATGGCGTCGATGGCCAGGTCCACGCGCACCTGGTTCACGGCGGGGGTCTTGGCGTCCTCCAGCAGCTTCTCCTCGCTCATGTTGGTCATCTTCATGTACTGGTCCACGGGGATGCCCTGGGACTGGATCTGCATCTTGAAGTTCTCCACGAAGCGGCGGGCCTGCTCCTCGATCATGGCGTCGGGGATCTCCGCCTGCATCTCCTCGGCCACCTTAGTGATGACCGCGTCCTCGAAGGCCCGCTTGGCGTTCTTCTCCCGCTCCTCGGTCATCTCCCGCTCCACGTCCTTCTTCAGCTCGTCGAGGGTGTCAAACTCGGACACGTCCTTGGCGAACTCGTCGTCCATGGCGGGGAGCTCCTTGGTCTTGATGGCGTTGACCTTCACGTGGAAGACCACGGTCTTCCCGGCCAGGTCGGCGTGGTAGTCCTCGGGGAAGGTGATGTCGATGTCCTTCTCCTCGCTGATGGACATGCCGACCACCTGGTCCTCGAAGCCGGGGACGAACTGGCCGGAGCCGATCTCCAGGTCAAAGTTGTCGCTCTTGCCGCCGTCGAAGGGCTCGCCGTTGAGGAAGCCCTCGAAGTCGATGTTGGCCACGTCGCCCACGCGCACGGCCCGGTCGTCCACGCTGACCATGCGGCTGTTGCTGTCCGCCATGCTCTTCAGGCGGTTCTCCACGTCCTCGGCGGTGACGCTGACCTCGGTCCTGGGGGCCTTGACGCCCCGGTACTCGCCCAGGGTGACCTCGGGGTACACGGCCACGGTGGCCTTGAAGGAGCAGCCCTCCTTGCCCACGCTGAGCAGCTCCACCTCGGGGTAGCCCACCGTCCGGATGTCCGCCTCCTCCAGGGCGGCGGCGTAGGCGTCAGGCAGCGCGAGGTTGACGGCCTCCTCGTAGAAGATGGCGGCGCCATACATGTTTTCGATCATCTTGCGGGGGGCCTTGCCGGGGCGGAAGCCGGGCAGACGGATGCTCCCCCGCTGCTTCCTGTATGCCTTCTCAACGGCAGCCTCAAAATCGGCGGCGCTCACCTCCACGGTCAGCGCGACCATACTCTTTTCTAATTTTTCACAGCTTTTAACACTCATTTTAACTTTCCTCCGTTTACTTGGCTATTACAGTCAGCCAATTTTATATTGTAACATATAAGATAAAAGATTTCCAGTCTTTTTTTCCTAATCCAAGATTTTTTTCGGAACAAATTTCAAATAATCCGCCGAGACAAGGCTGTAGGCCACGGTTCCCATCCTTCCCGCGATGGCCCGCTTGTGGCTCGGACCGTGGAGGTGGCCATAAAAGCAGCGCTCGACCTCGTACTCCTCCAGTTTTTTGATGATCTCCGGACACCGGTATCCGCTGTAGAGCGGGGGATAGTGGAGAAAGGCCAGGATGGGCCGCCCCTCCGCTGCTTTCAGGGAGGCTTCCAGCCTCCCCACCTCCCGGCGGAGGACCTTTTCGTTGTGGTCGGTCTGCTCCTCCTCGTAGAACCACCCCCGCGTGCCGCACAGGGCGTACTCCTCATAGAAGAAACAATTATTATGGAGGATGTCTATGGTAGAAAAATTGTTTTCCTCCAGGAAGCGCTTCATCTTCGCGACCGTGTTCCACCAGTAGTCGTGGTTGCCCTTGAGGATGATCTTTTTCCCCGGTAGGCTGTTGATCCACCGGAAGTCCTCCAGGCTCTCCTCAAAGTCGCTGCCCCAGGAGGTGTCCCCACAGAGTACCGTTACGTCGTCTTCTCCCAGGCGGGAGAAGGCGGCCTTTAGTCGCTCGGTGTGGTTCGACCACTCGCGGCCAAATACGTCCATTGGTTTATTCCCTTTTGTTGATAGATGGAGGTCGCCGATGGCATAGAGGGACATAGTCGATTCCTTTTTTCTTCTTCGCCGCCGCTGCGCGGCGGCCTTGGCTCAATCTTGTTTTTGATTCGCCCTGCCGGGCGGGGCGTTCTTTTCGCTTGTGCGAAAAGAACCAAAAGCACCCTCAAGGGGGCTACGCCGCCCTTGAGAATCCCCTGATTACGGGGGTTATTTTTTACGCTCCGACGTACCCCCGTTGTTCTGTTTTTATACCTTCGTTGGTGCGCCACACTTCTGCGGCTACCCACAAACGTATCCTACTGCTTACCGTCTCACTTTGGCTAACTCCCCGGGGTGCTATTCCCGATACCACTCCAGTAATTCCCCCGGTTGGCACTCCAATAGGTCACAGATGACGTTCACCTTGTCAATGGAGAGAGACGTATCCCCACTGCGAATCTTTTGCACCGTGCCTGCTGAAATCAATTTTTCTTTTTGCAGTCGATAAGTCGTATACCCCGCTTCTTTTAACGCTTGCAGTACATCAATTTTATAGCGAATCATATATTTCCTCTTGACATAATTATAAAAATGACTATAATTAAAATATCGACTAGAAAGGAGCATATCACAATGTCGGACTTAATGCAAATACTATTTGACTACATCATTGACCACACGCACGAAACATACTGCCTGCAAACCAAACGGGCGATGTGCAAATTTTATCGGGACATTGCCCGCCGCCGACTGGAAGAGCAGATGTCGGACAAACAAAAGGAACTGTTTGAGGAATACCAGGAATACAACATGCAAGTAGAGATGGAGGAGCTGTACGCGATGTTTTTAGCGGCCTTCGACCAAAGCGCCGCGCTTCTCCAGCGTCATACCGGCTAACTGCGATAGACGGGGAAAATTTCACGCTTCGCCTGACGGGATTCTACGTTTCCGGCCTGGTCCCGTCAGGCGGTCCCCCTTGCAGGGAGTACCCCTTTGAAAGGGCGTCAGCCGGAGTTCTACAAGTGCCGGACCCCTAGATCAGATGCCCGTAGGACCCGAAATTCGGTGGCTTCGCCTAACAAAGCCTGAATCGCACTTCGCAAATCCCCCGCATAGGGAGCGGCGCTCCGAGCCGCTCCCGCCAAGGGATTCTTAAACCGTAGGTTTAAGCGCGTTTTTGGGTACTTTTGTCGCGGGACAAAAGTACCCGCGGAGTCCGGGGCCGCGTAGGTCCCGGGCTATCGACGAGAAACAAGCCGCCTCGCGCCCGAAGGGCGCGAAAGAACTCACTTCAGGAACTGGAGCACCTTCTCCTCCATGCCCTCCTTCTCGGTCACATCACCAAACCGAGGAACCTTCCCCTTCAGGGCCGCCAGCCGCACCGGCGCGGCCACGCCGGTGATACCGGCCATCTGCCCGATCCGGTCCACACTGTTTTCAACGGGGGCCTCCCCGATGGAGGAGAGCACACTGTCGCAGAATTTATACGGACTGGCGGTGGAAACAAAAATCGCGGGCGTCTTGTCGCCGGTCTCATGGCGGTAATCGGTCAGCACCTTGGCCGCCACGGCGGTGTGGGGATCGATCAGATGTCCATACCGATACATCATCGCGATGGTGGAGGCCGTCTCCTCCTCGCTGCAAAATCCGCCGTAGAACACCTCCTGCATCCTCTTCTTGATCCCCGGGCTGATCTCGTACCGCCCCGCCTGGGCCAGCTGGTCCATGTACTCCCGCACCAGCTCGTCCTTGCCGCCGCTCATATCAAATAGCAGCCGCTCCAGGTTGCTGGAGATCAGAATATCCATCGAGGGACTCATGGTGGTGTGGAAGGGGCGGTTCCGGTCGTAGACGCCGGTACGGATGAAATCCGTCAGAACATCGTTGCAGTTGGACGCACAGATCAGCTTGCCCACCGGCAGGCCCATCCGCTTGGCGTAGTAGCAGGCCAGAATATTCCCGAAATTCCCCGTGGGCACGCAGAAATTCACCGGCTGCCCCAGCTTGATGGCCTTGGTATTGAGCAAGTCACAGTAGGCGGAGATATAGTAGACCACCTGGGGCAGGATCCGTCCCCAGTTGATGGAGTTGGCCGAGGAGAGGAAAAAGCCCCGCTGCGCCAGGGTCTCCCGCATGGACTCGTCGGAAAAGATCCGCTTTACGCCGTTCTGCGCATCGTCGAAGTTGCCCTTCACGGCGCACACGCCCACGTTGTCCCCCTCCTGGGTGACCATCTGGAGCTTCTGGATCTCGCTGACCCCGTTCTCCGGATAAAAAACCAGGATCTTCGTCTGCTCCACGCCGGCGAACCCCTCCATGGCCGCCTTGCCCGTGTCCCCGGAGGTGGCCACCAGGATGCAGGCCGTCTTCTTCTCCCCCGTCAGGCGCAGGCTGGCGGACAGCAGCTGGGGCAGCATTTGCAGCGCCATATCCTTGAAGGCGCTGGTAGGCCCGTGCCACAGCTCCAGACACCAGGTGTTGTGGTCGATCTGGCGCAGCGGCGCGGCGGCGGGGCCGTCGAACTTCTCAGGGCCGTAGGCCCTGCGGGCAAACTCCTCCAGCTCCTCCGGACGAAACTGCTCCAGGAACTTCCCCATGATGTAGGCCGCCCGGTGGGGGTAGGACATCCCCCGCAGGGTCTCCACCTCCAGGGCGCTGAGGCTGGGGAAGCTCACGGGGGTGAACAGCCCGCCATCCCGGCTCAGGCCCATGGTGATGGCCTGGGCGGCGCTTCTGCGCAGGGTCTTGTCTCGCGTGCTCAAATATTCCATACTGTTGATCCTCCATAAACGCCCCGGTCAGAAGGCGCTGGTGATATAATTGATCTGTCTGCGTCCCCCGGCGTCCGCCGGATAGACCTCCGCCACATCGAACCGGCAGGGGCAGTCCCGCTCCGTCTGGGCCAGATACCAGGACGCGGCGTCCCGAAGCCGCCTCTGCTTGGCAGGGGTCACCGCCTCCCGGGGGGCCGCGATGGCCCGGGGGGAGCGCGTTTTTACCTCCACGAAGCACAGCACCCCCTCCGGCGAGAGGGCGATCAGGTCGATCTCCCCCCAGCGGCAGCGGTATTGCCGCTCTAAAATCCGGTGTCCGCTGCGCTCCAGCGCCTCCGCCACGGCGTTCTCGCCCCGGTCGCCCCGCTTTTTCCGGTCATCCATGGCGGGCGGCCTCCCACTTTTTCAGGAAGGTCCGCCGGTGGACGGGACTGGGGCCGTACCGGTCCAGCATCGCGTAGTGGAGCTTGGTGCCGTAGCCCTTGTGCTGCTCGAAGCGGTATTCCGGGTACTGTTCCGCCAGCTCCTCCATGGTCCGGTCCCGGCTCACTTTTGCCAAGATGGAGGCGGCAGCGATGGAAAGACTGCGCCCGTCGCCCTTGAGCACGGTCTCGTGGGGAGTGACGAGGGCGAACTGTTTTCCCTTATCCCGGTTGCCGTCAATGAGGGCGTAATCCGGGGCGGGGGCGAGCTTGTCGATGGCCAGCTGCATGGCCTTTATCCGGGCGCTGAGGATGTCGGTATCGTCGATCTCCTCCGGGGAGACGGACGCCACCGCCCATGCGACAGCCGACGCTATGATCTCATCAAAAAGCGCATCCCGCCGCTTCGGCGTGACCTGCTTGGAGTCGTTGAGGTACGGCAGCTCCAGCCCCTCCGGGAGGATCACCGCTCCCGCGTACACGGGACCCGCCAGTGGCCCGGCCCCCGCCTCGTCGCAGCCGCAGACCAGGGCATAGCCCTTTTGATGCGCGGCCTCCTCCAGCTCCCATGAGGGGCGATTTTTTTTGTCCATTCTGCGTCTCCCCTCCTTTATAAGTCAGGACCCACCGGCAAGCGGCGGATTTGGCGCGCCGCCGCAGAAAAAGCGTACTGCCCTTCTGGCAGGGTCTTTGCAAAGGGTCAAACGATTTCTGTTTTGATGACAGAAAACCCGTTTTTCAAATACATTTTAATCGCTCTCTGGTTCCAATCCGCAACATGAAGGATGATCGGGGAAACGTGCTCGCTCTGCATGTGGGAAACAGCAAACCGCAGCAGCGCTTCTCCATGTCCCATCCTCTGCGCACCTTTTTCCACAATCAAATCGTCAATTTCGTTTCCATATATGGCAACCGAACCGATGATCTTTCCGTCCATCTCAAGAATATAGATCTTTTCTTTTTTGCACTCCAATTCTTCCCTGCCAGGGCAGCAATCTATCGGAAATCGCTGCAAGGCTGTCCGCATATCGCGAAAGCATTCCTCGTAGATCCGCTTATACGCATAATAGTCAAAATCGGAATAGTTTCTTAACCGCAGGTGCGATGCGATATGCCCGCCCTGATATTCCATTGTGTGCGCGACAACCTCCACTCTTCTGCTCCTCCCCGATTTTCTGAGCTAATCAGGTTGTCCGGGAACAGCAGGCGGCAGCTCCAGCGTAAACCTCCCCAGCTTCCCGCCCCGGAACTCGTCGAGGAGGATACGGGCCATCCGCTCCGTGTCGATCTCCCCGCCCCGGAGGACAAACCCCCGCTTCCGCCCCGCCTTCACCAGCAGGTCGTACCCGGAATCCTCCTCCGAGACCTCCACCTTGTACCGCTCCAGCAGCGCCTGGGGGTAGTGCCGCCCCAGGTAGGCCATCAGCCGGGAGGCCAACTCCTCCTGGTCCACCACCTCGTCCCGCACCGCGCCGGTGCAGGCCAGCCGGAAGCCCACCTCCGGGTCCTCGAACTTGGGCCACAGCATCCCCGGGGTGTCCAGCACCTCCAGGCTCTGGTCCACGGGGACCCACTGCTTGGCCCGTGTGACGCCGGGGCGGTCCTCCGCCCTGGCGGTCTTGCGCTTCGCCACCTGATTGATGAAGGTGGATTTCCCCACATTGGGGATGCCCAGGATCATCACCCGCAGCATCCGTCCCGCCTGTCCCTTCTCGGCGTAGGCGGCCAGCTTGTCCGCCAGCAGTGAGCGCACGGCGGCGGGAAACCGCCCCACGCCCTGGCCCTGCTTTGCGTTGGCCTCTAGCACGGCGAAGCCCCTTCCCCGGAAGTACGCCCCCCACGCCTTTGTGGCCGCAGGGTCCGCCAGATCCACCCGGTTGAGGACGATGAGCCGGGGCTTGCCGCCCGTCAGCTCCTCCACGTCCGGGTTCCGGCTGGAGAGGGGCACCCGGGCGTCCAGGATCTCGCACACGGCGTCCATATGCTTGAGCTGCTCGGCGATCATCCGCCGGGTCTTGGTCATGTGGCCCGGATACCACTGGATGTTCATGGCGCTCTCTTCCATAGTTCCTCCGGTTCTCAATGGATGACGCCCACGCGGCTCCAGTCGCTCTTCCCGGTGTCCGGCGTCTCGCCGGGGGTCAGCAGCAGCAGGGCCTTGCCCTGGAGGTAGCCCACCTTCACCGGACCGAGCCGGGTGTCCCGGCTGTCCGTGCTGTGGTTGCGGTTGTCCCCCATGACGAAGACCTCGTCCTCCGCCAGCGTCAGGGGGAAGGCGACCCCCTCGGGGGTATAGGTGGGCTCCTTGATATAGGGCTCGTCCAGAACCTGGCCGTCCACGTAGACTTCCCCGGTGGAGAAGTCCATATCCACCGTCTGTCCGCCCACCGCCACGATCCGCTTGACCAGGGTGTCGTCCAGCTCGGCGTTATAGTCGTTGATGACCACCACGTCCCCGGCCTTGAAGCCGCAGAACATCGCGTTGAGCACCAGGAGCCGGTCCCCGGTGTAGAGCGTATCCTGCATGGACGGCCCGCTGACGCTGATGAGGCGCACGCCGAAGGTGAACAGCAGGATCACGCCCACCACCGCCGTCACGACCGCCTGGGCCCAGCAGTACACGGTGCTCTCCAGGCTGTCCTTCTTCTTCTCCGTCTCCCCGGCGGCTCCGGCATCGGCGAGGATCTCCTCCCCGCCCTGCTCCAGCTCTCTATTTTCTTCCGACATCGCGGTTCACTCCTTAATATACAAGATGACTACATTATAGCATAGCACAAATGCTGCGGAATTACAACCAACAAGTTTATTGCAAAGTGCATGAAAAGAGAGGCGGGCGCAGGCGTCCGTCTCTCTTTTTGTGCTGGTTTTCCGGGGTTGACCCCCGCATTTCCCGGTTTCCCCCGGTTATTCAATACTGATAATATAGTAGTACACCGGCTGGCCCCCCGGCAGGACGGACAGCTCCGCATCCGGGCAGCGCTGGGCGAAGATGGCCTCCGCCTCCCCGGCCTGCTCCTCGGTGACGTCCTCGCCATAGAACAGGGTGACGAACTCCGCCCCCTTCTCCGCGGCCTTCTCGGCCAGCTTCTCCAGCATGATGCGGATGTCCTGGTTGGTGCCGAACAGCTTCCCATCCAGCAGGGAGAGGTAGTCCCCCTCGTTGATAGCGAAGCCGTCGAAGTCACTGTTCCGGGCGGCATAGGTGATCTGCGCCGTGGCCACGTTCCGGACGGCCCCCGTCATCGCCTCCAACAGCGCCTGGGGCTCCAGCTCCGTATCCACGCTCATCATGGCGGCCACCCCCTGGGGAACGGTCTCGGTGGGAACCACCACCACCTCCCGGGAGGCCAGGCCCACGCACTGCTGGGCAGCCATAATGATGTTCTTGTTGTTGGGCAGGACGAACACCGTCTCCGCAGGGACCTTCTCGATCTCCCGCAGGATGCTCTCGGTGGAGGGGTTCATGGTCTGTCCGCCGTTGATCACGCCGTCCACGCCCAGGTCCCGGAACACCTCGCTGAGTCCCTCCCCGGCACAGACGGACAAAAAGCCGTAGCGCTTCTCCGGGGCAGCGGGAGCGGCCGGGGCGGCGGGAGCGCTCTCCAGCTCCTCCTCCACCTCCTCCAGGTCGTCCACGCTCTGGGCCTTCTTCCCGGCGGCCACGTCCTCGGCCTGGGTGCGCATGTTCTCGATCTTGGCCAGCTCCA
>CAJUPS010000041.1 GCA_910588045.1 uncultured Oscillospiraceae bacterium
ATTACGACGGCTTCCACCGCGAGCATAAGATCCGGGCATATTTGAAACGGCTCCATGCCTTGGGCTGGGAACCCAAACTGACCTCTGCTTCCGCCTGATATTCTGTTTCTTTGGACTCCCCGACGTACCTGAGCGCGCCGGGGTGCTTTAGTGCGCCCTCCTCTGCGGGGGCTTTTCATAGCAAAGAAAAGAGTTACAGGCACTCCGCACATCTGCGTCCGGGACAAGCGGGACTTCCGCTAGTACATCACTGGACAAGAGGTTGTGTAAGTTGCTACGTTTAGTCGGCTTTTCTTCTCACTGCGTTTTCAAATCCTCTGGTGGACTTGCAACGCTTTCTTCGATATTGTAGTGCTTGCAAAAGACCAATCCATTACAATATAAGGAGAAACGATTATGCATAGAAGAAAAGAAATTGCCCTTGTGATGGCGGGCATCCTGACAGGAATCGCCGTCAGCGGACCCGCATCCCAGGCAACAGCAGGTCTTATGGCCAACGCCTGCAGTCAGCGGTTCTATGTCAACGAGCAGCGCATACCCCTGGAAGCCTATGAGATCAACGGCAACAACTATGTGAAGCTCCGGGACATCGGACAGGTGGTGGACTTCAGCGTCACCTACGATTCCAAGACCAACACCGTCACCATATACCCGGACAAGCCTTACATGGAGGTGAAGTCCCCCGCAGCATCCCAAACGGCCCCCGGCGCTCTCAGCACCAACACGGATGGTTCCATCAATGTCCCCCAGGATAGCAGCAGGTACATCCCCCAGGCGTGCGACGTAATCCGCTGCGATGATGGTACGAATTATATTATTACGGACGTGAGCCGGTATGACAAGAACTACTTTGCGGAGGGCCCAGTCGGCCCGCTTCCGGAGGCTGCCTGCGACTGGAGCCAGTTCGACCAGCCGGAGCTGCCCAAGGCCGAGGTCAGCCGGTTTAACGATCCTGACGGTGACTACATCTTCATCCGCAACCTATACGAGACACACCGGATGCTCAACAGTCTCTACAACGCCATGGGCGAGGACGACTGGATCATGCAGAGTGGAAGTCCAAGGATGCGGGGGGATGGAACACCGTGGGTACACATTGAACTGACGCTCCCAGAGGATAAGATCGGCACTCCCTTCTGGCCCTGGCGGGAGGAGGCCGTACCGGGGGCGCTTCACTCCTGCCCAGGCGGAGACTACTATCTGGAGGTCTGGGACGTGTTCAAAAACGGCAAATTCATCAGAACAGAATACAACCTGCGCTGACAGTCAGCGCAATCCCGGCATGCGATTCACCTCGCAGCTTAAAGTCCAAGCCGCCTCCTTCACTCATATGTTTCTATTTCGCAAACTTCTTTTTTCGCAAAGCAAGCAAAGTCAACAAGTAACGCGACACTGCTGCACATAAAATCATCACTGCCGTGTGATCCCTAACGAAATTCATAAGCGACTCATTAAAGTCAAGGAAGGCAAACTGGATAGTCAGGAACATACGAGCGCCAAACTCTCGATGACAAAAGGCATACAGCCCATAAAGGGAAATTCCTGCCACCACACAGCGCATTGCGTTTTGTGGTACTCTATTCAACAGTTGATGCCGTTGCATTTGGTTGGTTATGATTCTCCCGTGCAGTCCTATATGAACACCTATCAGGATAAATCTCCAAGCGGTAGATGATAGGTGCAGAAGCCTTGCAAAGCTATCCGCCCGAAACGGAATAAAGCCGAATATGTCCCTTGCCAGCATGATACCGCTAAGTACCATGCCAATCACGGAAACTGTCAGTAGTAGGTTCGCTGCTGTCCAAAATGTTCTGGCTGGAGAATACTTCCCTCGAAAAATGGATTTGTACCATTTCCAGTTCATCACATGGTGCAGAACAAAAAGGATAGCGAGGATAATGCCAAGCCATTTATGAACATACTCGCCAATCAGGTGGTACGCCATCTCAAATAAGAGCAACACCGCCATGACAATATCCAGTGGAATTTTGATTTTTGCCACCATAAACTCAATATCCCAAGTCAGCCAGCCAGTTGTTGACCGCTTCCTGCGCGTCAAACACATCGTCCTCAAATACATCATAGGATTGCAAAATCGTACAGGTGTCAGGTAAGGCCGCAGTCAAGTCCCGAATCGTCCCGGACAGTCCCCCGGTTCCATGCGTTACGAAGGGAATAATTGTTTTGCCGGAGAGGTCATGGGCTTCTACAAAGCTGTGGACAGCGACAGGAATTGTGTACCACCAGTTGGGGAAGCCGAGGAAAATCACATCGTAGTTTTCCATATTTTCCACAGTGGGCGCAAGAGCTGGCCGAGCGCCCTGATCCCGTTGTGTCCGCCCTTGATTCAGAGCCTCATCATAATTTGCGGAGTACGGCTCCGTAACAACGATCTTGAACACATCCGCTTGAGTGCGATCCTCGATATACTGCGCGATTACTCCGACATCTCCCGGCGCAACCACGCTGGCATGACCTAAAACATCCGCATTGATAGAATCAAGGTCAAATTCCTCCGCATTGTCTGCCCAGCTAAAATAAGCGATCAGCATATGCGTGGATTCTGCTTCTTCCGTATTCGGGGTTTCCTCCGGTTCTGGTACGCCATTTGTCCCTGCCGTTCCCTCCGGCGGTGTGGATGGAGCTGCTTCAGCAGACCCGGACGGGGTCGGTTCAGTCGGGACCGAAGGTTGAATTTCTGCGGGAGTTTGTGCGGTATCCTACGGGGTCATATTCTCCCCGGATTCATCTTCTGATAAAACCGGAGGCTGGGTGCCTTTATCAGCGTCCTGGTCCCCCGTATTGTCTTGGCTGCTTTCAGGAAGTGCCACAACTGGAGGGGGGCTGTCATTTGCCGGACTGCTGCCGTCAGGCGTTACGGCATTTCTGTTAGTCCCGCCGCAGCCAACAAGCGAAAGTAAAAGGCAAGGACTGAGCAGCAGAGAAATTGGTTTAATCATGGGCTTCATGCAGTATTCTCCTTTGCAAATTTATTTGCTGGATGTGGTTTCAGGATCAATGCGGATCAATTCAATGCCCTCTTTTTTGCCAAGGTTCCGGCTGTACTGCTTTTTCTCCGCATTGTTCCAATGTTCATGGACGCCAAGATTTTGTACCGGCTCCCCGGCTCCATTCTGATACACGGTGCCAGAAGGCGCGTTCGCAACCAGCCCGGCTTCATGGAGATACCCTTCCACGCCCGGATTGTGGCTTAACGTTCCGCCGCGTTCCCTCAGAACCGGCTCATTCGCCAGAAAGTCGATTCCAACAGAATCAATCGCCACCGGGTCCTGTGACACGAAGATACTGGATGTGTAGTCACCGTTGAACGGGGCCTGCCGCCACCTGGAGTTCTCGCTTGTAATAGACGCCCCCTCCGTGGGCGCACAAATGATAGCATCCAGCATATACAGCATGGTCCGGTTGCCCAGGTATTCATTTGCCATAAAATCAACCAGCGGACTGTACTCGCCCATCTTGGCCCCAGCCAGGAATCCGTGCAGGTTCGCACCTACTGGGGGACGCATCCGGTTTGTGTTGATATAGGAACCGAAGTGATTTTTCCCGCAGAGAGTGACGCCGTAGCTGTGTCCCTTCAAATTGGCAAGGTTAATCATATAGGCCGCTTCTGTCACACAGGTAGGGAGGTAATTCGTGTCCCCGCCCACATTATAGGACCACTTGATTGGCGCTGACTGATCCGCTACACCGTTGTTCCGACCTACAAAATGAATCCCTTTCAAATTCCCCTGGGTACACATCTCCACCATATAATCCGGGAAAATGCGTGAGACATCATAAACCGTGATGTCCTCCGGCAAAACGCCGCCCTCATCTACCAGAGAAACCAGCAGGGCTTTCATAAGGACAGGATTCGTATAACTCATCTCTGTTTCCCCGGAGGCATCATCACTGTTGAGGCCGGAACCGTTGATGTTGGCCTTGATAGCGATTTTTTCTCCATGCTGATACCCGTTATCTCCCCGGTCATGGGAGGTATTATAAGCTGCGAACAGAGCGACCCAGCTATCTGCGGCAGTATCCTTCCCGCCCAGGGACGTAATACTTTCGTTGACCATTCTCTGAATGACCGCTTCATCGAAATGGTCTACCTCCCACCACCAGCCGCTGCCGTCCCATTCCACGCTGTCAGGATCATAAACCCACACGACCCGTCCAGGCATAGCTCCAATTCCCGTTCCATACGGCTCGTGGCGGGGAAAAAATGAATCATCTGCCGTGGAAGGAGACGATGTTGCCAGCAATCCAACCCCAGATACCTCGCTTGAGCCGATTGTTTCTGTCTGAACGCTCCCACCCTGCCCCGTTCCCGTCTGCTGATATGCACAGGCGGACAGGGTAAGGAGTATCGCAAGCATCATGATTGCGGTCCTTTTTACAGAGCGCGACCGCCAGCCAGCCCGAATAGGGTTTTCTTTTTTCATATGATTCGTTCCTTTCATTCGTTATCTGCTCTATCTCGCTTGCTGAACTCTGTGCAGATTTCTCATGTGAGAGATTGCATATTGCGCGCATAACCCGGTGAATAATCCCGCCGCACAGCCGGATACCAGCAGAAATGGAAAATATGAGATAATTGCCGGAGTTTTTGTAATCAGGACTGCGGTGATGATCTGACCTGCATTGTGCAGCACCGCGCCTAATATGCTGCTGATCCAAAGCCGGGACTCTGGAACATGACAGCGTAAAAACAACATCCCGGCTAAACACAGAGAACTCCCCGCAAAACTGTAACAAAGAGCCATTACATTTCCGCCGAAGATAGACGCAAGCGTGATCCTGGCCATTACCAAAATCAGAACTTCGCCCGGACGGTAATGGTAGACTGCGTAAACGGTAACGATGTTAGCAAGGCCCAGCTTCACACCCGGAATGGGAAAGGGATTCGGCAGTTGAAGTTCCACAGTAAACAGGATCAGAGCCATAGAAGTCAACAGTGCCAGCCGCGACAGTTTTTTTACATCCACAGGCCCGCCTCCTATCTTGCAACAGTATCCATATCAGATTCCATTTCCGCAAATTGAATCGTCAGATGGTTTGGCAGACAAACAATAGGCATCGCAGCATGATTCAGCTCTCCCATCTGTACGCAAAGCTGGTCCGGGCATTCCGCCGCCGCCATGCGGATGCGGCCATTGGCTATTTCCACCACATTGGTTCGATTTTCATAGCAGATTTCTATTTGTTGATCTTCTGCTGATGCTAAGTCAATGGAGTACAAAACGCTTCCGTCTTGGCAAATCTGCACCGTAGTCTGCCCGGCCTGACGCAGTCCAAGGCAAACGCCCACGATTCCACATAAAAGCAGGATGGAGCACAGTCCGATCAAAGTCTTGCTCCAGCTATGACTATCGTTTGCCTTTCTCCGGTTCATGATTGGTCCTCCGCCGTATTTGGGTAATCAGTCTAAAACCGGATTCTGTTAAGACTTTGCTGTTTATCGATCCTTTTTCAGCCAGTTATGGCTGAATGTATGCTGCTCCGATTCCACCGTTCCTCTGTGTCCGTAGACCGTGCAGCTATTTAGGGCAGTATCCAACTCGGCAAACTCTCCTTTAGTCAGTGAAACCGCCGCCCCGCCGAGGTTTTCCAGAATACGCTCCTGGTTTTTTGAGCCGGGAATCGGCACCACGTTCGGATATTTGTGCAGCATCCAGGCCAGCGAAATTTGTGCGCAAGTAGCGGATTTGTGTTCGGCAAAATATCTGAGAACGTCCAAGATCGGCTGATTGCCACTAAGGTTCTCTCCGGAGAGCTGGGGGACGAATTTCCGAACGTCGTCCCCGTCAAACTTTGCACCTGCGGTAATCTTGCCGGACAGCAAGCCGCTGGCGATGGGAGAAAAGGGGACCACGCCAACCTGGTGTTCCATACAGTAGGGGAAGATCTCCTGCTCACAGTCCCGCTCCACCATAGAATAGAGGTTTTGGACCGCCGCCACCGGCGTGACCTCGTTGGCCCTCCGAAGCGTTTCCGCCGCGACTTGTGACAGCCCCCACCCGCGAATGACGCCCTCTTGAATCAGAAGGCTCATCACCTCCGCTACGGCCTCCACGGGAATCTGCTCATTGACCCGGTGCAGATAGTAAAGGTCTACATAGTCTGTTTTCAGCCGTTCCATGGATTTTTCCAAATGGCTGCGGATCACATCGTACAGCACCATATTCTCCTGGTGCTCTGCCAAGCCAATATGAAATTTCGTGGCGAGGACAATATTCTTTCGGAACGGGGCCACCGCTTTTCCGACCAGTTCCTCGTTGTGGCCGGGATAGAACTGTTCCTTGCCGTAGCCCTCCGCTGTGTCAAAGAGCGTACAGCCGAAATCGTATGCGGCCTGAATCGCTTTGACCGCATAGCCTTCCTCCGGCGTTTTACCGTAACCATGAGAAAAGCCCATGCACCCCATACCGATCTCGGAAACCTCAATATTTCTCAAGAGCCGCTTTTTCATAGCGGGTCCTCCCAATTTGACTTTTATTTTGTCTGCGGTTCAACCGCCACGATTTCGCCCTTTTCGTTCCGGGAATATTGCTTCAAGAACTGCCAAGCGGCCCGGGCATCATATTGGTGCGGGGTATGCTCGGCACCCTCAATCAACACAAGCTGGGCAAAGGGCTGTGCATAGCCGTCCTTATAGTAATCGCTGAACTGCCATCCCCGATCCTCTCGCGTCAGGGTATGAGTATTGTCCGGCTCATACCCCCAATACGGAACCTTGGTATAGTCAGTTCTGGTGGATTGTGTAATCATTTCATTCATGCGGAACAGCGCGCGAAGGGCCTGCTGCTCATCCCGCATGACAGCCATTGCGCCGGAATTTGTTTTATAAGTGTATTCCGCTGTCCCCTGGATCAACTGGAACGGCATATCATACGCCGCATAGACCCCATTTCGATCCGGCATATCCACCATCCAACCAAAGGCGGCAATCCCGGCAAAAAGCTGGGGATAGTCCCGGCACAGGGCAACAGAGAGCGCCCCGCCGTTGGAGAATCCTGTGGAGTATACACGAGTTGCATCAACGGGATAATTTTCGGTAATATACTTCACCACAGAGGCAATCGTGTCTGTTTCGCTGTAAGTGGAGCCATTGCGATAATTGGGAGCAAGGACAATGAAATCTCCGTTCCTTGCGAGGTCAACCCATCCCATATCTGCCGCGTCCTTGCGCGTGTCACGCCCCGTTCCGCACATGGCCAGCACCAAAGGCACTTTCTTTTCCGGGTGCGCCAGGATTTCATCCGTCAGGTAGAGATACCCTGTTTCCCCATCGGGTGTGGTATAGGCGACCTCGTTGACCTTTCCCCTCATAAGTCCAATCGTTTGCAGCCATTGCACTGTCTCAGCCTCCGCGTTTTCCAGCTTATCGCCGTCAATGGCAAAGCCGTCCAGCGTTTCGGCTCCGGGAATTGCGTCCGCGATGTTCTGATAGCTTCTTCCCGCGCCGTAACCATGATGTGTGCAGAAAGGAACAACTGTTTTCCCGGACAGGTCATACTCCTTCAAGAAAGAGAAAATCGGCTGCGGCGCGGTCATGGCCCAAATGGGATAACCAATAAAAATCGTATCATATTCGGAAATGTCCAGGTCACTCTCTACAAGCTGCGGCAGGGTGCCATCGGCCATTTCTTTGACATTCTGATCCACCACCGCGTCAAAATCAGTGGGGTACGGCTTTACGGTCTGGATCAGGTGCAGATCGCCGCCTGCGTTTTGCTGAATCAGCCGTGCGATATACTCCGTGATGCCGTACTGGTCGTCTCCGTTCAGAACAATGCTGGCCGGACTGTTGGCATCCACATTGTCGGGATAGTCCGTGTTGCCCCAGCGGGAAAAATACACGATCAGGTTCTTTTCCTCGACCAGCTCAATCAGCACCTCGCTGCCGTCATTGATGCTCTCCAGATACTCCAGCCCGGATTCAATCGTCCCAAGCGGCGTCAAATCCCTGGAATAACCAAAGTCCTCACAGAAAAAGGTGAGGTGGCTCCACGGGTCGTAGTAGGCGAAGTCGCCAGTAAAAACATCACATTGGGAGGGAGAAGTGCCGGGGTCCAGGTCCAGAATCGCGTCCCGCTGGAAGCCTCTGTAATCCTCAAAGGGCAGGGACACCGGGAGCTTGGAAACCAGATCCGCAGTGGCGTCATTGTCTATCAGGCGGACAACGATCTCCTTTCCCTCCCCCCAGGAAAGCCGGATGCGGGTATTGCCATACACCGGCACGGGGAAGGTGCGCTCCTTCTCCGGGACTTCGGCCTTTGAGGGGATCACGGTACTTAACACGCTCAGACCGTCCACCTGTGTGTCCGCCAGTCTGTCTGCACTTCCGCAGGCTGTCAGGCAGCAGAGCAGCAGAAACACGGCCAGGTACAAGGATAATTTCTTCATGTCATTGTGTCCTTTCTGATTGTTGTTTTCTGATTATCGTCACCTCGGCAGAGGCGTACTCCGTAGTAAGGGAAAAGTGATGTTCTATGCCCTCAGTCACATAAATGAGGCCGTTTTCATCTACAAGCACCATTTCAAAGCTACCGCTTTCCCGCCAATAGGATGACGCCCGATCTGTTCCCATCACGAAAAGCGCAGTTGAGAGGGCATCGCACATTCGCCCCTCGTTGCTGATTACCGTGACGGAGGCCAGTCCGTTATTGGCGGGTTTTCCGGTCGCCGGATCAAGAATGTGATGATATATAATTCCAGCTTCGTCAGTGAAATTCTTCTGGTAGCCGCCGGAGGTAACGACAGCGCAGTCGGAAACCTCAAGCACTCCAAAGCTGCCCTGCGTAAATGGGTCCCGCAGTCCTACCCGCCAGAGGGAACCATCCGGCTTTGCTCCAATGACCTGGATATTTCCGCCTAAATTCAGCAGGGCAGAGCGTATTCCCTGCTCCTTCATTTGTGCCGTTATGAGATCACCGGCATATCCTTTCGCCACAGCGCCCAAGTCAATTTGAACGCCCTCCGGCAATCTCGCGGTCCGCTCGTTCAACTCTATTTGCCCATATCCAACGCAGGCTAGCTTATCAGATAGTTCTTCATCAGATGGAACTCTGTGCGCTCCGGTGGTAAATCCCCATTCGTAAAGAACCGGGTAAATGGTTGGGTCTAAGGCCCCATTTGTCTGCTCTGCCATTTTTACCGCATAGGAAATCAATTCCGCTGTTTCAGGGCTTACCGTTACCGGCTCACCGTGGCTGTGATTCAGTGCGTAGATCTCGCTTTCTTCATCTGTCACCGACCATAGTGTTTCCAAGTGTATAATGTGTTCCTCTGCATCTGATACTGCTGTTTCAGCCCCCTCTCCATAGGCCGTAAAGGATAGGCGGGTATTCATAGCAAAAAACTGCGTTTCCGCTTCCTGCTGCGTTTCCGCTGGCGTCTTTGTAGAATCACAGGCTGTAAGTAGGAACAATAGCAGAATACATAGAACACCTTTTCGCAATATTCATCGCCTCCCGCTAACATTTCTACCTTGTATTTTACAGGTTCCGGGCTTGACAGGGAAGTTCATAAAGGATAAAATGGTATCAACTAAAAGTTAAAGCCAGACAGGAGGGAACGCAGATGTATAATCAGGCTTTGAATACCTTCGTAGAGGTAGCTGACTGCGGGAGTTTTTCAAAAGCATCGGAAAAACTGTTCATTTCACCAACTGCCATCATGAAACAGATCAATCAACTGGAGCAACATATTGGCCTCTCCCTGATGGTGCGTACTTCGCATGGTGTTCGATTGACGGATGCCGGAAAATCCATCTATAACGATGCCAAGGGGATCATGCAATACTCCAGAGAAGCCATTGACCGGGCCTATAAAGCGCAAAAGGTAGGACAGGCAATCATCCGCGTCGGAACCTCTGCGCTGTACCCATGCAAGGTCTTAATTGATCTGTGGAATGTTGTCAGCGGCCAGCACCCCCATTTCAAGCTGAAAGTCGTTCCCTTTGAGGACACCAGCACAAGGGTTGCCTTTTCTAATGTGGGGAAAAAATATGATCTGATGGTCGGGCCTCACAATTCGGTAAATGTCGCTAAGACCTCGAATTTTTTGGAATTGGGACGGTATCGTTTTTGTCTTGCTATGCCCAGGTCCCACCCGCTTTCCAGCAAAAAAACTCTCTCCTATGCAGATTTGCATGGAGAGCGGTTTTTAATGCAGGCCCAAGGCAACAGTCCTATCAATGATAAAGTGCGTGAAGATATAACAAAGGAGCATCCCGAAATAACGATTATTGACCTCCCTCACCACTACGATTTGGAAGCCTTCAATCGGTGCATGGAAGAAAGTTGTGTTTTACTCAGTCTGGAGAGTTGGCAGGACGTACACCCATCTTTGGTAACAATCCCTTTTCAGGTAGATTATACGGTTCCTTATGGTATTCTTTCTTCCACAACGCCTTCACCGGAGACAACTAAATTTTTGGATATAATTCGCCTATTGGTTAATTCCGGTAGGGAATAAACCTTGTTCAAGAAGCATCTTTTGTAGCCAGCATAGGAGAAATGAAAGGCCGACAGCCGGGAAAAACCTGCTGTCAGCCTTTTTCAATACTATTCTATGATGCGGTGCTGCGCTTGGAGCAAACGGATAACAGGAGATGTATCACTTGGCAGGCCGCTATTGTGATTCCCACCAACTGCCCATAGAAAACAATGTGGTGATTGGCTGCATTTCTGCCGGAAAGCAGAAGCATATCCCGCCACAATCCGCTCCAAAAACAGCATCCGATCCCCGCCTTCATAACCAGCAGAAACAGCAGGACATACGCATAGGCGAAAAATGTCTCCCGAACCTTACCATACAGCCTTTTTAGCGGGACATGGGTGTGGAGGCCCACATGGAGCGCCATCAGTACGAATCCCCAGGCGGTGGAAGCTGTGTGCAGCGCCCGGCCCCATTCGGCGGCGGGAACAGGCGAAAAGGCAAATACATTTCCCGACATCATCACAGAACTGACGGCTATCAGTACGATCGCCACGGACAAAAGAAGATTCAGGATCAGAAACACGATCCTTGCGGCTGTGTATCTTCCCCGATTCAAACCCCGATACCAGCCCAGGTTCAGCAGGTGGTGGAGCAGGAACAGCACAAGCAGGACGCAGCCGAGTACGCCATGCAGAAGCAGTCCCCGCCCCGCCTGATAGCTCATCAGGTACAAGAACAGCGCGTACATCACGATGTCCACAAGGAGCCTTACCTGACGCTTCATGCCGTCACCGTTCCTTGATCCCATTCAGCGCAAGCCATTGGGAGATCGCATCAGACAAGCCGCTTCCACCGGAGTATTCAAATTCAAAACCGAATCCTACATAGGAACCCTGCACCTGCTTGGACAGGTCGGAAATGCTTTCGCCAAACCGCCCGCTGCCGTGACTGCTGAAATTGATGATCGTCTTGCCGCTGAGATCATATCCCTCCAGGAAGGACACCACCGGCATGGGCATGGTGGCCCACCATGTGGGATAGCCCAGCAGGATCACATCGTATTCGTCCATATTGGCAACGTGAGTACGCAGTGCAGGGTGAACATTGTTGTTCAAGTCCGCCTGGGAAACCTCGTAGATGTTTCCGCGATAGGGGCTTTCCATCTCAATCTCCACCAGATCAGCCCCGGTCTTTTGCTGGATGATCTGCGCCGCGCTCTCCGTATTCCCGGAATGGGAGAAATAAGCGATCAGGATCTTGGGGTTCTCCGGCATGGTAATATCCAGCGAGTAAACGGTATCCACCGTCCCCTCACCCGGCTGGGCATTCCGGGCAATGCGGAAGCCCAGATTCTGGTCAACCGCCATCGGGTTGGAGACGGAGCGGTAGGCGCTGCGCAGATGCTTGGCAAAATCGTTGTAGGCCCCGCCACGGTTGACCCGCAGGGAACCAGAAACAGCCCCTGCCGGGTCTGCCGCCTGGGTCGTGTCATAAGGGCCATAGTAGTCAAAGCACCACTCGGACACATTCCCGTACATATTGTAGAGGCCCAACTGGTTCGGCTCCAGGCTGTCCACCGCAATCGTTTCCCCACGATAGCGGCTGGTGACCACAGACGGGTCCCGGCGGCTGACATAGTTCTCCTCGATCAGATAGGGGTAACTGCCGTAGAAGTTGGCGTTTTCACTGGTGATCTGATCACCAGCATTGAAGATAGTGGTGGTTCCTGCTCTGGCGGCATATTCCCATTCCGCCTCCGTCAGCAGGCGATAGCCGTTGGCGGCCCGGTTCCAGTTCACGTTTTTGCCGTTAATCGTATAGACCGGCGTAAGCCCCCGGCTTTCACTAAGCCTGTTGCAGTATTCGATAGCGTCATACCATGTCACGCTGTCCACGGGCAGATCGGCTCCAGTGAAATGGCTGGGATTCATCCCCATGATCCGCTCATAGTCCGCCTGGGTCACTTCATAGGGGTCTGCGTAGAAGTCGCTGACCGTGACCTTATGAGCAGCTTCGTCTGCGTCACGCTGGCGTTCACTGGCGGGGCTTCCCATTGTGAAGGTCCCACCCCGCACTAAGATCAACGAATCGTTCACAGCTTCAACCTCCATATGGTCAGATGTAGAGGGGGGATTCTGAACATTGTCCTGGGGCTGTTCTGGCTCCGAAACGGGTCCCCCAGAGTGGGCAGGTTTCTCCATAGGAACATTGGCGTTTCGATGGGTGAGGACCCATGCTCCCGCACCGACAGCGGCTAAAACCATGATCGTCAGGAGCAGGGTGATCACTTTCTTTTTTTGCTTTGCTTCCATGAATTTTCTCCTTTATCACTGCGGCAGGTCCAGGCCCTCCAGCCAGGAGGACACCCTGCTTTCCATGCTGCCGCCGCTGATACACAGGCCGTTTAACACATTGGAATCGGGGCAGAAGGTTTCGACCGAGGACTGGGCCGCACTCATCCCGCTCCCGCCGCTGGTGGCAAAGGGAACCACCGTTTTCCCGGACAGGTCATAGGACTCCATAAAGGTACGGATAATCATGGGTGCATCGGCGCTCCAGAGGGGGAAGCCCAGGAAAATGGTCGTGTACCCGTCCATGTCCTCCACCTGACTGGTGATAGCAGGGCGGGCGTCCGTGCGGCGTTCCTCCTGGTGGCGGCTGACAGTCTCCTGGTAGACCTCGGAATAAGCTGTTTCCGGGATGATCTCAAACAGGTCGCCGTTTGTCCGCTCCGCAATCATCTCCGCCATCCCCTGTGTTGTGCCGGTCCGGGAGAAATAAGCCACCAGGGTCCGGCTCTCACTGGAAGTGTCGGGCGTTTCAGGAAGATTCGGCGTGTTAGTTGATCCTCCGGTTTCGTTCCCGTTCAACCAGCGGTGGAGCATGACTGCCATCTCAGCGCGGGTAGCGCGGCCCTGGGGATCGAAGGTGTTTCCAGCTTTGCCGGAGACAATGCCCTCATTCCTGGCCCACGCCACCGCACTGGTGGCAAAGGAGGAAATGGAAGAAGCATCGGCAAATGGGGCGGCGGCGTCCGTGGTTTCAGGACTGCCCACATACCGCCATAGGATGGTAGCAAGCTGTTCACGGGTCACGGGGCTATTTGCTCCGAACTGCCCATTTCCGTAACCAGACGCAATGTTATTAGCAGCGGCCCACGCCACAGCATTGGAACACCATGCGTCAGCAGGAACATCGGAGAAATTTGCTGATGCAGATACAGAAGGACTTCCTGCGTGACGGTAGAGAACCGCGACCAGCATGGCCCTGCTGGTGATCTCATTGGGGGAAAACTCCGCTGCGGAGGTCCCGCTCATCAGGCCATTGTCCCGAACATACCGGACTGCCTCGGCGTACCAGGCGTCCGCCGCCACATCGGTGTAGCCGCTGTCCTGGCGGCTGGGTACTTCCGCTGGAGGAGCCGCCGTGGGAGCGGAAGCCGTTTCTGCAAGCTCGATCCGAACCTCGGAGCCGTTGTCAAGTTCCCGCAGGTATTCGATGCCCGATTCCACTTTGCCAAGCGGTGTCAGATCATCGGCATAGCCGAAATCCTCGTAGAAGAAGTTGATGTCGTTCCAGGGAGCGTAATAATTCATATCTCCCACAAGGCACTCACACTCGCCCGGCGCAGTCCCAACGTCCAGGGGGACCTCTGCGGTCTTTTGCCGCTCCCGGTAGTCTCCGAAGGAAACCGTCAAAGGGAGCTTTGACAGGAAATCGTTTGCAGCGTCATTGTCAAGCATCCGCACAACGACTTCTTTCCCGTCCCAGGAAAGCCGGATGCGAGGATTTTCCTCCTCTGCTGCGCTGCACGCCGTGGGCATTGAGAATGTCAGAAGCAAAACCAGCAGCAGAGATGCCAAACGTTTCAAATTTTTCATGCAGGTCCCTCCATTCAAGAGATTTCACTGATCCCATTTTGTCCCAGCCAGTGGGAAATTTCATCAGACAGCGTACTGCCGCCAGAATAGTGGAATCCAAAGCCAAAGCCTACATAGGCATCCGGCACTTCCTTCGACAGAAGCGATACGCTCTCTCCAAACCGCCCGCCGCCATGACTGCTGAAATTGATGACGGTCTTGCCGCTGAAATCATACTCCTCCAGGAAGGATACCACCGGCATGGGTATGGTGGCCCACCAAGTGGGATAGCCCAGCAGAACCACATCATACTGATCCATATTTTCTACATGGGTGCGCAGAGCAGGCCGGGTTCCCGCATATAGGTCCTGCTGGGACTGCTGATACAGCGCCCCCGTGTACGGATTTGCCATTTCAATTTCAAAAAGGTCGCCGCCCGTCTTTTGCTGGATGATCTGCGCGGCGTTTTCCGTATTGCCGGAGGAGGAGAAATAGGCAACCAGGATTTTGGGATTGTTTGGGATGGTAATATTCAGGTCGTATGCGGCCTGCACGGTTCCCTGTCCCGGTGCGGCGTTTCTGGCGATACGGAAGCCCAGGTTCTGGTCGGAGGATATGGGATTTGCCGCTGAACGGTAGGCACAGCGCAGATGCTTGGCGAAGTCGTTATAAGCTCCGCCGCGATTGACACGCAGGTGGCCGCTTTCTGCCCCGGTTGGATTGGCAGCGTTGGTCAGGTCATATTCTCCGTAGCAGTCAAATACCCATTCTGATACGTTGCCCAGCATATTATATAGTTGGAATCCATTCGGCGCAAGGGTATTCCCCTGCACGGTGGTGTTGCGGTAAACGCCGGTCACAACATTGGGGTTCGTGTGGTTCACATAGTTTTCTTCGATCAGATAGGGATAATTTCCGTAGTAGTTGGCTTCTTCGGCGGAGATAAAACCTCCAGTGTAAAACTCACTTGTAGTTCCCCCTCTGGCGGCGTATTCCCACTCGGCCTCGGTTGGCAGGCGGTAACCGTTGGCGGCACGGTTCCAGGTCACGGTTTCACCGCTCACGGTATAGGCCGGTGTGAGGCCCCTGCTCACACTGAGCTTGTTGCAGTATTCAATGGCGTCATACCAGGTCACGCTGTCCACCGGCAGATCGGCCCCGTTGAAATGGCTGGGATTTTCTCCCATAACCCGCTCGTAGTCCGCCTGCGTTACTTCATAAGGATCAATATAGAACGAACTGACCGTCACCTGATGGGAGGTTTCGTCAGCCTCCCGAAGCCGTTCACTGACTGGGCTCCCCATGGTGAAGGTCCCGCCGGGGAGCAGCACCATGCTGTCTGCCTCGCCTTGGGCGGGCTGCTGGCCCTGGGACTGTGCATAGGCCATCAGAGCAGCGGCGGTCTGGGCGCGGGTGGCAGGACTGCGGCTCCCATCAAAGCCGGGGATACCCTCTGTCACCGCCGCCTCCGTATACCGCTGGAAGATCAGTGTCAGATGCTCCTGGGTAACGTGGTCATTGGTGCCGAACAGCCCATTTCCGTAGCCGTTGACCAAACCCTGTTGGGAGGCCCAGAGGACGGCGTTGCTGTACCATCTGCCGGGTTCAGTGTCGGTAAAACTGTCATCCCCGGTCACGGCGGGTTCACCTTCCACGCGGTAAAGAACGGTCACCAGTTGGGCGCGGGTCAGCGTCCCCTCCGGGGAAAAGGTGGTGGCGGAGGTCCCCGCCATCCAACCTCGCTCCCGGCAGTATTCTACCGCGTCCGCATACCACACTGTGGCATCTACATCGGAAAAGCCGGTGTCCTCCACGGCGGCAAAGGCTGTCAATGACATCATTCCGGCCAACAGAAAGGCCAGCAGAAAAGCAGAGGCCCTTTTCAAGTTCCGCATAATAATCCTCCTGTTTATTTTTCGTCAATACTTATAATTTGATATGTCCTGCTGTCAAGACCGATCTCAGCAGCGTGTTCCAAGGTGTGCAGACCGTTCCGGGATTCGATGCGGTCGATGAGGGAACGTCCGTCCTCCGCCGCATATACCAGATCGACACACGCCTGATCCAGTGCCACAGGGTCAGTAGAGGCCAGGATGCCGATGTCGTGCATATCGGGCGCGGCGGGGCTGCTGTCGCAGTCACAATCCACGGAGAGGTTGTTCATCACGCTGATATAAAGGATGTTGTCTCCCATGTAATCATCCACGGATTTAGCCGCTTCCGCCATAGCCTCCAGAAATTCATCCTGAGTGCCGCCGCCCCAACTGGTGGAACTATGTCCGCCGGAGTGCTGAAGCAATTTTCCGGCAGGGCTGGAAATGCCAATGGAGATATTCTTGATCGCTCCGCCAAAACCGCCTATTGTATGGCCCTTGAAGTGGGACAGCACCACATAGAAATCATAATCGGCAAAATGCCCGCCTACAATATTCTCTGTCAGGCGTTCCCCGCCCTCCACAGGAATGCGCATATCGCCGTCCTCATCCAGAATCTGCACCGGAGCAATCGCGGCAAATCCGTGGTCCTCCGCTGTCTGATAGTGGAGGGCGGTGCTGGCCCGACGTCCACCATAGGCGGTATTGCTGTCCACAATCGTCCCGTCCACCTCCTCAACCAGCTTCTGGATTAACTCTGGCTGGAGGAAATTATGCCCTCCGGGTTCACCCATACTCAGCTTTACAGCCACATGATCTCCGTCAGCGGGACGGCCCAGCGCCTCGTAAATTGCCATTAGCCCCTCGGAGGAAATGTCTGTGGTCATATAAACGATGGGATCACTGGTAGATGGGGAAGAACTGCCGCCGTCCGCCGCGCCGGAAAGGTAGCGGTACAGAACGGCCACCGTCTGCGCACGGGTCGTGGTTCCCTTGGAATCGAAGCGGTTCTCCCCCACGCCGGACATGATGCCGGTGGACCTTGCCCAGTCCGTCGCTGTCTGCGCGAAAGCGGCAATACTGGATTCATCCGCATAATCCTCCACCGTGCCAGGAGCGGGGCTATCCGCATAGCGCCAGAGAATGACGGCAATCTGTTCCCGGCTGACTGGAGCGTTGGGGTCCAAATGCCCGTTATCGTAGTCAGCAGTCAGGCCCTTTTCTCCGCTCCATGCCACGGCATCCCCGTACCAGGAACGATCTCCACTGCTTACCGAGGGGCTTCCATCCGCCCGATAGAGGATCGTCAGCAGCATGGCGTGGGTCATGGTTTCGTTGGGAGAGAAGGTGGTGGCCGTGGTTCCGCTCACCACGCCATGTTCCCGACACCACTCGGCGGCCTCCTTGTACCATGCGCCAGCGGGGATGTCGGTAAAGCCCGAAATGTTTTCCTGTTCGGACAGTTGTATGACAGAGACTGCCCCAGTTTCAAGCTCTGGCAGCTCCGTGTTTTCGGCGGAGCAGGCGCAGCAGAGCAGCAGCACCAGAACCAGCAGACCTGTCAAGCCTTTTTTTATATGTTTCATAATTTTTCCTCGCTTTTACAAAAATAGATCAACGATCCATCCAGTTCCCAGCGCGAACAGCATGGTAAAAATCCAGTACAGAACAAAGCGCTGTATTCCCAATACAATCTTCACCGCACCCAGGTTGGTGATTTTTGTGGCGGGACCGGTGATCATAAACGCGGCCGCACTGCCCATGCTCATACCGTCCGCCAGCCATGCCTGAAGCAGAGGGATCGTCCCGCCGCCGCAGGCGTATAGGGGGACCCCGATGGTCGCCGCCATCAGGACACCGAAGCCTCGGTTACTTCCAAATAGATTTGCTACCAACTCGGACGGCACATACCGCTGAAACAGGGCGGACAAGGCCACTCCTAATAGGAACATGGGGCCGGTAGCCCGGACGTTTCTGCCTAAGTTTTTCAAGAAGCGTACAAGGACATTCGGGTCCGTGTCCCGGCTTCCCGGAGCGGCGAAACCATCAAAATTGAAAAAGCCTTTCTCCCGGTAAAAGGTTCGAATCAGCAGGCCCGCCGCCGTACCGCACAGGAAGCTGGACAATATTCGGATGATGAGAGCCGTTTGCCCCAAGGCCATGCTGTATAGGATGAGTTGAGGATTGAGCAGGATAGAACTCATCATAAATGCCGCAAGCTGATCATCCTCCATTCCGCTCTCGGAGAAGGACGCGGCCAGGGGAATCGTTCCGTACATACACAGCGGTGACGCAATTCCCAACGCACTGGCGGCAAAGATACCCAGGATACCCAGCCGTTTCCCGTGGAGGGAGCGGAACAGGCCGTGAATCCGCTCCTTGGCAAAGACGGAGATCACCGATCCCAGCACCATGCCCAGCACCCAATAGCGGAATATCTGGGAGAGCTGGAGGCTGAAATAGTACCAGAGATAGACGGCCTCCCGGTGTAAAATATCCATCAGCCGAGAGACAGCGTGACGCTTACGCTGCCATCGCCCAAAATGTCCCGCAACTCCTGGGCGGTCACATCATTGATCCTGCCTAGCCGGGTGAAATTCCAGGAGTTGGGGGCGTAATAGATGACAAGGCTGTTACCCTGGTACAAAATGATGTCCCCGGCCTGGGTGGTGATCTGCTCGTTGTTGGTAGGCAGGCTGGTCCCCAAAGGGCCAACCTTTTCCATATTGCCGTAGTCGCTCATGTCGATGGTCAGCGGTCCATCCGCCAGCAGTTCTCGCAGGGCCTGAGCGGAGGTGTTGTCTGCCAAAGTAGCGGTGAGGACGGTTCCGTTGATCGTGAGATTCAGCATAGAGGCGTCTCCTTCCGGCTGCGGGGCTTCGGATTTAGGCAGATTCAACCCGTCCACCCAATTTTCAATGGTACTGCGGGCCGTGCTGCCGGAAAAGCGATTGCCGTCCAGCCAAACAGCACCGGAGGCCAGAGCGTACAGATTCTCCGCGCTGGAGCCAATGGGACTGCTGCCGGAGGTACAGAAGGGAACGATGGTCTTTCCGCTGAGATCATAGCTCTCCAGGAAGGTGCTGATGATCCTGGGCGCTTGACCATGCCAGATGGGGTAGCCAAGAAAGATCACATCATACTGGGGCATATTCTCCACAGAGCCGGAGATTGCGGGCCGGGCAGCAGGATCGTTTTGCTCCCGGTTGGCCCGGCTGGAATTGTCGTTGTAGTTCAAATCGGCGGATGTATAGGGTGTTTCCGGGGTGATCTCGTAAATGTCCGCGCCCAGAATATCCCGCAGATGATTGGCGATAGCTTTTGTGTTATTGGTAGCAGAGAAGTAGGCAACCAAGGTGCGGCCCTCTCCGCTGGGAACTGTCTGCTGATCCTGCAACTGCCCATAGGCCATCAGGACAGCGGCGGTCTGGGCGCGAGTGGCAGGGTTGCGGCTCCCGTCAAAGCCGGGGATACCTTCTGTCACCGCTGCCTCCGTGTACCGCTGGAAGATCAGCGTCAAATGCTCCTGGGTAACGGGGTCATTGGTGCCGAACAGCCCATTTCCGTAGCCGTTGACCAGCCCCTGCTGGGAGGCCCAGAGGACGGCGCTGCTGTACCATCTGCCGGGTTCGGTGTCGGTAAAACTGTCATCCCCGGTCACGTCGGGTTCACCTTCCACACGGTAGAGGATCGTCACCAGTTGGGCGCGGGTCAACGTCCCCTCCGGGGAAAAGGTTGCGGCGGAGGTCCCCGCCATCCAGCCGCGCTCCCAACAGTATTCTACCGCACCCGCATACCACGCGGAGGCGTCCACATCGGAAAAGCCGGTGTCCTCTGCGGCGGCGCAGGCGGGGACGCCCAAAGTCAGGGCCAAAACAAGGGCCAGCATCAGTGAAGCAAGTTTTTTGTGTTTTCTCATGGTTGTTCCTCCTCAAAAAATAGGGGTAGGTTCTTTCCGCATCTGCATGATCCTTTGCATTTGGTTCAGCCACTTTCCAACAGCATCCTCCGCCCCTGCGCCGCCATCCCCGCAGATAGTGAGCATCGGGAGGACATCACACCCCAGGCAGTAGTCTGTGATGTCTTTGGCAATGCGGCCCTCGCCTCCGCCTCCATGGGTGCAAAATGGAAGAATCGTCTTTTCTGTTGGCATGGTTTCCCACAAAAAAGAAGCTACCGGCGGGGCCATAGTTGAAAACCAGTTGGGCGTTCCCAAGCAGATGGTTTCGTATTGTTCCCAGCGAATGGGGAGCGCGTTCAGCGGCGGATACGCTTGATTTTGCAGTTCCTTTTTCGCTTGGGTCAAGACCTTGCCGTAATCTGCGGGATACGGCTGTTTTGGCTGAATCTCATGGATGTCCGCTCCCAGCTTTCCGGCAATGAGATGTGCGATACGCCGCGTATTGCCGGACCAGGAGTAGAACAATACAAGGTTCTTTTCTGCCATAGTCAGCTCCTTTCTGCAATCAAAAGACCGGCAGCGGGAATCCCGGCTGCCGGTCTTTTTGCCCGTGATGAGATTGTAAAGCAAAGAAGGAAAAATGTAAAATACCCATGTTGAATCCATTATCATGCAGTTTCTGTATGATAGCTGTCAGATGGTGTTCCGCACATAGGCGCGGAACCGACTGGCGGCAGAGTGAAATTCCCTGTTTTTCTTCCAGGCCAGCACATGGCCGCTAGTCTGTTTCGGCTCCAAAGGCCGGAAGCAGAGCGCATCATCCCGATGCAGTTCAAACGCGCCCTGGACGCAGACGGAGTACCCCAGACCCTTTTCCGTCAGCAGAACTTTGTTATGCAGAAGGTTGCCGCTTGCCACGATATGCAGGCTGCTCCTGTCCACACCGAACCAACTGGCGATCTCATCGTGAATGATCTCCCGGCTTGGCAGGATCAGCGGAATGGAGAGCATTTCCTCCCGGCCTATCACATCTTTTTCCGCCAATGGATCATCCTTCCGCATGACGAGGCCCCAGGTTTCCCAGACGGGCAGACGGAAAAAATCGTATTTCGCAACTTCCACGGGTTCCACTAAAATTCCAAAATCCAAATCGCCCCGGTCCAGCTTCTCCCGAATATCGTCCCCGTTGGCGCTGTATATGTCATAGCGGACCTTTGGATATTTTTCTGAAAAATCCTTGATCGTATCCGCCAGCAGATAGGAGGCGCAGGATTCCACACAGCCAATCGACACCATACCGCCAGCCAAATCGTTTTGACTGGCTAAATCCCGCTTGGCCTTGTCCAGCAAATCTACCATTTCCCGCGCCCGCTGTTGAAACAGGATACCGGCGTCAGTCAAGGTGACCTGCCGCTTCCCCCTGGTCAGCAGCGTGACGCCCAGGGATTCCTCCAAATCTCTGAGCTGTCGGCTGACCGTGGGCTGGGTCGTGTGGAGCCGCTCCGCTGCCTTTGTAATGTTGCCGATCTCCGCTACCGCTAAAAAGTATTCCAGCAGCCTCAAATCCATCCGGCGTCCCTCCTATCCGTCAGTAAATATTCGAGTTTATTATGAAGCAAGCTGAGAGAAAAGTCAACCGTATCATTTAGATTTTGTATGATACATCATTTGAGATAAGCATTTTACATTGATAGCCCCATATAGTACAATGAACCCATCACAATTTAGAACATGGAGGCAGGAAACATGGTAAAGCAGACAGCGGGCAGGGACAGCCTGGGGACATTCGCCCCGAAGTTCGCGGAGTTGAACGATGATGTTTTGTTTGGCGAGGTATGGTCCAGGGAGGGACAGCTCTCCCTGAAGCTGCGCTCCATTCTCACCGTCTCCACTCTGGTCAGCAAGGGTATGGTGGACAGCTCCTTCCAGTTCCACATGGCCAACGCGAAAAAGAACGGCGTGACGAAGGGGGAAATGGCGGAGATTCTGACCCATCTGGCCTTCTACGCCGGGTGGCCCAACGCTTGGGCCGCGTTCCGGGTGGCGGTGGAGGTCTACAAGGAGGATGACGGCGCCGATGGCGGACTGTTTGGCCTGGGCCAGCCCAACGAGGCGTTTGCCCAATACTTTGTGGGCCGGAGCTACCTGAAGCCGCTGACCGATCCCCAGGAGACGGTGTTCATGGCCAACGTGACCTTTGAGCCGGGGTGCCGGAACAACTGGCATATCCACCACGCGGCCCAGGGCGGCGGACAGATTCTGCTCTGCACCGGAGGCCGGGGCTGGTATCAGGAGTGGGGCCGGGAGGCCAGGGAACTGCTGCCCGGAGATGTGGTAACGATCCCGGCGGAGGTGAAACACTGGCACGGCGCGGCCAAGGACAGTTGGTTCTCCCATGTGGCGGTGGAGTGCCCCGGCGAGGGAACCTCCAACGAGTGGTGCGAGCCGGTGGACGCCGCACAGTATGACGACCTGCCGTGATGTCCACAAAATAACTGCATTCTAAAATTACAACAGGAGGAAACAAACATGGAGCATGTAACTTTACGCAACGGTGTCAAGATGCCCCAGGAGGGCTTCGGCGTTTTCCAGGTTCCCGATGCGGCGGTCTGTGAAAAGGCCGTCAGTGATGCGTTGGCCGCAGGCTACCGGCTGATCGACACGGCGGCGGCCTACTTCAACGAGGAGGCTGTGGGCGCGGCGATCCGCAAGAGCGGAATCCCCCGCGAGGAGCTTTTCGTCACCACCAAGCTATGGATTCAGGATCAGGGCTATGAGAACGCCAAAAAAGCATTCCAGACCTCTATGGACAAGCTGGGCCTGGACTACCTGGACCTCTACCTGATCCATCAGCCCATGAACGACTACTACGGTTCCTGGAGGGCTATGGAGGAGTTGTATGAGGCGGGCAAAATCCGCGCCATCGGCGTATGCAATTTCTACCCTGACCGGCTGGTAGACCTGTGCCTCAACGCCAAGATTGCCCCTATGGTCAATCAGGTGGAATTGCATCCCTTCTTCGCCCAGGGCGGCGCACTGGAAACCATGAAGGAGTTCGGCATCCAGCCCCAGGCGTGGGGGCCACTGGCAGAGGGCAACTTTGGTATCTTCACCCACCCGGTGCTGACCGAGATTGGAAAGAAATACGGCAAGACGGCGGCGCAGATAGCGTTGCGCTGGAACATTCAGCGGGGCGTGGCGATCATTCTAAATCGACCCATGTGGAGCGGATGGAGGAGAACCTGAACATCTGGGACTTTGCCCTCTCCGATGAGGATATGGCGGCTATCGCCGCCCTGGATGTGGGCCGCAGTCAGATCATCGACCATGGGGCGGCGGATACGGCGAAATACCTCAATGGTTTCAAGATTCATGGGTGAGCCCAAAAGCAACATACCCGTAGAGTATATTCTCTCCCAAAATCTTGCGGTTTCAGGAAGGTGGGAGTTCCTATAACGTAGGCAAGCAGGGCGGCGGCGTGGTCTACCAAAAAACGGTTGCGATCCAGCATACAATTTTTGTAGTAGGTCCTGCTGACGTAGACAATGGAATCGGCCCGGTCCAGGATAGAATGATAGAGATCCCGCGATGAAGCTGACCACTTGTCCGCCTGCTCTTTGCAGGGGAGAATACAGTGGAGTTTGATCGCGGGATTCTTCTCTCTCTGGTCGAGGACGGAGAGGGCGGACCAGGTATCGGTGGCCTCTGCCATACAGCAGTTTTCTAACATGATTTGTCAACCTCGGTATATTGAAATTTGCTTTCCTGATAATATGTACCGAAACACCGACTGATGGTCAAAAGCGGCGGCAGCTTATTGTAAGTGTTGCCGCCGCTTTTCTGACACTATGAGCAACACTCCCTATCGTCTGTTTCCTTCCGGCCAACCGGTAATGTATGATTTGCACCTGTGTCTTCAAAGATAAGGCCCTCGGTATCTACAGTCTGTTCAATTCCTCTTGAAGCCGCTGAATCAGTTCAGCCTGCTTCTCTGAATCTCTAGTTCCCTCCAGCAGCAAACGTATGGTGTCCCTTTGCGCTACGGCCTGCACTCCCCAAGCCTTAAACTCGTCCTCAGTCATGTTTCCTTTCATGTAGCGGGCATAGTATTTTTTGTATGCCCGCTTGTAGAGCTTCCAGGCTTCCTCGTCTTGGATCTTTTTCTCAAAAACAGCCCTCGCACCTGCTTCCCGGCAGGTGCGTTCAGTCTCTCCAGGAGCAATCCGCTCACAGTATCTGGTCTTGCTCCCATGCTCATGGAGAAACCACCGTCCGCATAGTTGGCATTGCCTCGGTGCATTCCCCTTTAAGATGGCCTTCCCCAACTCCACGTAAAGGAAGTCCCGCAGAGAAGAAAAAGTATATCGCTCCACCAGGGCAACCGCCCCCTGCATCGGGTGGAATGCGTAGTTCACACTGCACCCCGCTGAACTTCGATCCAACTGCCGGAACATTTCGTCTGAAATTTCTTCCGGGATGACATAAGGATGGAGATAGTTACCGAAGGTCTTCAAGTAGACCTCCAGCTCCCGCATCAATGGAATACCATCGTTGGAGACTTCCGCAAAATCCTCTCCAATAAAAAATGCGGTCACCGCTTCACCATATTTGTAAGGCCCGGTTTTCCCGATCCAATATTTATCGCCAGTAAAATCGACGATGATAGGGAAGGTCAGTTTGGGAAAGCTCATGTGGTTTCCTCCTCAGAATAGACTATTGCACAAAATTTATTATTGACAATCGCGGTCTGCTGTGTTATGATAGCGTCATCTATAATAGACTATAGTCTATTATCAATCTGTAGTCAACACCCAAATGAGAAAAATTGATGAGATTCATTCTCATCGAAAAGCCAGACTGCACCTTGACAACCAAATCTCCACCGTCATTCATGCAATTCTCCTTGGGTGAAGTACCGCCAAGACCTCCGCGAAAACGGTGTGAGCGTGCCAACAAGGTGAATTGGAAACGAGAGGTTGTTCTGCGTGTAGTTTGCAGCAAAATTGCAGAAAGGAACGCTCAAATGAAAGCATCACAATTCAGAGACTACAATGAACTCCCTCTCTTCCTCAACGCAGAAACCATCGCAAAGGTCCTGGGAATATCGCCCGCCAGCAGCTATGAGCTGATGCACGAATCGGGCTTCCCGGTTCTGAAAATCGGCAGCAGGATGGTAGTACCCAAAGAAAAATTTATCCATTGGGTGGAGGAAAATACTGCCGGAGGTAAAGCTCTATGAGCAAACATCGTCTACCTATTGGATGGCTTCTGCGAAACTCAAAACGGCATCGCTTCTCCATCCCCAACGAAATATGGGATCACAAACTCAAGCCCATTGAGTTCATGATTTTTTCTTATCTCTGCTACTGCAAAAGCCATGGTCAGTTCAGTGGTTCCACTTTGGAAATGATTGCAACCAACGTCCACTCAACGACAAACACGGTAAAAAAGTACATTGAGTCTCTCGTAAGTAAGGGCTTAATCACCAGCGAATGGTCACTTGCTCCCAGCTTACAATGCAGCAGTTACAAAAATTTTTTCACACTCCCGAGCGAAATCTTTCTGCTGAACCTGTCGCCTTCTGCGTTCGTGGTCTACGCTTATCTGCTGTTGATCGAGGACCGCAAAACGCACTCCTGCCATCCCAGCTATAACACCATTGCTGCTGATACCGGCCTGTCCAAGAACACTGCACTGAAAAGTATCGGCGTTCTTTTGGAAACCGGTCTCATCACCGTACAGCCCAGCAGCTACTACGATAAGTCCGGAATGAAATGGAAAGGCAACAATCTCTACACGATTCTTCCCATCAATTTGGCAGTAGATATTTTCCACCAATGCCAACTCCGTAAGTTGGAGCTGGATGTGGCCAGATCCCACCTCGTCGCCCAAACCACCGTGTAAGCCCCTGTGAGCCAGTTTGTGGCCCGCCCACCGTGCAGGACAATACCAACCACCTCCGAAATACAAACCGCCACTGTGGGCCATTTGTGGCAGAACGTGAGGGCCATAATCCAGCCTCTCCTCCACCCGGCGATGGCAAAACGGGGGAGGAAAAGAAAAAGCAGGAGAAAGCCCTGGCGCTTTCGTCGCGCCAGGGCAGTCACTTCCGCCCGCAGTGCGGGCGGTTGAGGGGAACGGAGGCTGGCGCTTTTCCGGAAGGCCAAAATGGCGGTTGACGCTTGTTCCCCGAAAAATGCCACAAAACGCCGTTGCTGCAAGACTTTCCGTGACGCTACCACCAAAGATTGGACTGACCCGTTGGCACAAGCTACCACACAGGAAAATCAGTACGCACGTTTCTCTTGGACCATCAAAACAAAAATCAGTCACCATCGCTTCTCCTGTCGGCCATCCGGTTGCTCCACCACATGAGCCAGATCTTCCAGGAGAATCCGTTGCCCTCCAACCCGGCGGGACAGCCTGTGGAGAGCAAGCTGATGAGACGAATCAGGGAGAAAAAAATCGCCGCAGCCCATAAGCCGGACGACCACGAAGAACTGTCCCAAGGTCCAGTGATGCGTATGTAACAGTGCTTCTCGATTGGGATAGTGTCTTCAAAGAGAAAGCGACGGACTTCAAATGATAAATTTCTGATAACTATACCCAAAGGGTATGGCTATTCCCCCAGCGTTAGGGTATTGTGTGTTGCTACCAAACCAAAGGAGGCAGCAACGCCATGTACGACTACATGCAGGCCCTACAAGAAAAATTTTTCTCGGATGCCGCCTACGCAGAACGGCGGCAGGAAATCAAAGCCATACGCTGCAAGCTGAGCCATACACTGGACAAGCAACGCCGAAAGCAGCTGCTCCAGCTGGTGGATGCAGAATCACAGCTGCGCGAGGACATGACTCTGGACAGTTTCATTACCGGTTTCCGGCTGGCCTGCGGGATCGGCAGTGAACTCGGGAAAGACAACTGGTATTCCTACGCAAAAGATGTGGAGCAGCGGCTCCGTGACGCATTCGACGAAAGGAGGGATGGTTGATGGCAAAACGCCGCGCCAACGGCGAAGGAAATATCCGCAAGCGAAGCGACGGCCGCTGGGAGGGTCGCTACACCGCAGGCTACGATCCCGCCACCGGTAAACGCATCATCAAAAACGTCCTCGGCAAAACCCAGGCCGAGGTCAAAACCAAACTGGCCAAAGTCCTGGAAGAAACCAAAGGCCTCGACATAGTCCGCGCCGAGGAGTACACCGTGACCACCTGGCTCCGCACCTGGTACGATCTCTACGCCAAGCCCAACATCCGCCTCGCTACAGCCGACCGCTACCAGTTCATGATCGAAACCTACACCATCCCCAGGATCGGCAAGATCAAACTCACCAAGCTGACCTCCCGTGACCTCCAGAAGCTCTACAAGGACCTCATGGAGAATGGTCGCATCCACATTGGGAAAAATCAATCCCCCGGTCTGAGCAGCACCACCGTCCGCAGTGTCCACCTCATGCTCCACTGTGCCTTCGAGAGAGCAGTCAAAGAGCGCCTCATCTCCCGCAACCCCACCGATGACTGCATCGCCCCCAAGATCCAAAAGTTCGAGCGAAAGACGCTCCACCCCGAGGATATGAAAGCCTACCTGAACGCTGCCAACGCCAGAGAGCTCCTCCCAATGTTCTACCTGGCCCTTGTCAGCGGCCTCCGGAAAGGTGAGCTGGTTGCCCTCCTCTGGGATGACTTGGACATCGAAAACAAAACCATTTTCGTTAGCAAGCAGTACATCCGCAACCCCAACGGAGAGCTGACCCTCTCCCGTCCCAAAACCGAAACCTCCGTCCGCAGGGTATCCATCCCCCAGGAAGCGGTAGACCTCCTGGTCCAAGAACACAGTAAGCACCCGGACAACCCGTATATGTTCCCCTCCCCCGCCACCGGCGAAATGTACCACCCCGACTCCGTAGCCAAGCTCCACGAAAAGATCCTCAAGGATGCCAACCTCGAACTCATCCCCCTGCATTCCCTGCGGCACACTTTCGCCACAGTAGCCCTCCAGAACGGCATCGACGTGAAAACCGTCAGCAGTATGCTGGGCCACTACGACGCAGGCTTTACCCTCCGCACCTATACCCACGCCACCCGGCAAGTCCAGAACCAAGCCGCAGAAACCATGGGAAACTTCATGGCCCAGGTCATGTGAGTAAAATCTGCACACAAATCACAGAAAAATCAGGGGAGAGGTTCCTATCCAGACCTCTCCCCTCCGTCGTGATTTTTCCTATTGTGGGTCAGCGTGTGGGTCAAACAAAAACCGCAAAAATTAACTCGCCCAAAAAGTCCTCAAAACAAAGCAAAATCCTCCAAAATCAACCGATTCCAGAGGATTTTTGGAGCTGCTGACCAGATTCGAACTGGTGACCTCATCCTTACCAAGGATGCGCTCTACCGACTGAGCTACAGCAG
>CAJUPS010000042.1 GCA_910588045.1 uncultured Oscillospiraceae bacterium
ACGTGACCAGCCCCAACTTTTCCAGCTGCCGCGCATGTTCCGCCCCGGAGGTCATTAAATAAATCCGGGTAGTGTTGATAGAGGAGTGCCCCAGCACGTCCGCCAGTTTCACAATATCCTTGCAGACCTTATAAAAAGTGGTAGCGAATAAATGCCGCAGGTTATGTGGGAACACTTTGCTCTCCTCCACGCCTGCTTTCTTGCAGATAGCTTTCATCTCGCGCCAGATTTGACCGCGAGACAAAGACTTTCCGCTTCCGGTGAGAAAAATCTCCCCGGAGGCGATTTTGTTTTTCCTGGCGTATTTGAGGAGTTTCCGGCGGAGCTTGTTGGGAATTAAAATATCCCGGATTTTGCCTTTGAGCCGGATGTCCGTCCCCGCCCGGTTCGCCGCTTCTACCGTGATATAGCGGACTTCTGAAACCCGGATTCCCGTTGCGCAGATGGTTTCCATCAGAAGCTCCAACCGCTCCTGCCCCGTCTCCCGGGCGACGTCCAAGAGCCGCTGATATTCCGCCTTCGTCAGCTCCCGGCTCTCCTCCCGGAACGCCTTCCGCTGGACGCGGAGGAACTTGATCTTGCAATCCTCCCGCCCCAGGAACTTGAGAAACCGATTGACTGCCGAGAGCATAGAGTTGACCGTCACCGCCGCATAGCCCCTTTCAACCAGGTACTCCCGCCAACCGACGGCCTCCTCCAGCCCAAGATCGTCCATCCACGCGGCGAAAGCCCGCACATCCCGGAGGTACTTTTCTACAGTCCCCCTGCTGCGGCCCTCCGCGTTCAGCATAGCGGAAAATTGGTTCATCATTTCCGTTGAAATCCTCATCATTGCCCCTCCTTTTTCTGTGACTCTATATTGTCTCATAAAAAGGAGGAAAGTTGCACACGGGAGTGCAACTGCCCGGAGCAAATTGAGAAAATTTGATTGCTTTTCCGTGAAAATCTGCTATACTAAATGAGATATGATGAAAACAGGCCCATCCCAGGCAGGGACGAGAAGGGAGCGCGGAGAGAATGGCAAATAAAGTCACCGTAACCATCAGCGGTACGGATTACACGCTGGTCAGTGAAGAGAGCGCCGCATACATGCAGAAGGTGGCCTCCCTGGTGGATACCAGGATGAACGACATCATGGCCGCCGGTCGCGTCAGCCGCATGGACGCCGCCGTGCTGGCCGCCGCCAACTTGGCGGACGAGCTGATCAAGCAGCAGGCGGCGGCGGAGAATCTGCGCCGCCAGGTAAAGGGCTACCTGGACGACGCCGGCAAGGCCAAGGCCGAGCTGAGTGAGTGCAAGCGCCAGCTGACCAAGCTCCAGCAAAAGAAGTAATGGAGTTGCTCTCTCCTGCCGGCCGCTGGGAGGCCATGGTGGCCGCCGTCCAGAGCGGCGCGGACGCCGTCTATCTGGGCTGTGGCCGGTTCAACGCCCGTCGGGGCGCAGAAAACTTCACACCGGAGCAGCTGCCCCAGGCCGTGGCCTACTGCCATCTTCGGGGGGTAAAGGTCTATCTCACCGTCAACACCCTGCTCTCCGACCGGGAGCTCCCCCAGGCGGAGGCATTGCTGCGCCTGGCCGGCCGGTGCGGCGTGGACGGCGTGATCGTCCAGGACTGGGGCCTGGCCGCACTGGCAAGGCAAGTGGTCCCAGACTTGCCCCTCCACGGTTCCACCCAGATGACGGTCCACTCCCTGGCGGGGGTGGAGGCGGCGGCCGGACTGGGGATGCGCTGCGTGGTACTGGGCCGCGAGCTGAGCGGGGAGGACGCCGCGCATATTTGCCGGAACAGCCCCATCCCCATCGAGGTCTTCGCCCACGGGGCGCTGTGTATGTGCTGGTCCGGCCAGTGCGCCATGAGCGCCATGATCGGCCAGCGCAGCGGCAACCGGGGCGCATGCGCCCAGCCCTGCCGCCTGCCCTACCGCTTCGACGGCGGGAAGGCGGGCCATCCCCTGAGCCTGAAGGACGCCTGTCTGGCGGACCACCTGGCCCAGCTGAGGGATATGGGCGTTTCGATTCTGAAGCTGGAGGGCCGGATGAAGCGGCCCGAGTACGCGGCGGTGGTGACGGGCATCTACGCCGCCCTTTTGAAAGAAAACCGAAAACCCACCCCGGAGGAGCGCCGCCGTCTGGCGCTGGCCTTCTCCCGGGAGGGCTTTACCGACGGCTACTGGCGGGGCGCGCCGGGACCGGAGATGTTTGGCACTCGCCCCGACAACGCGCCGGACCCCGGGGAACTGTTCCGGGAGGCCCGGGCCTCCTATGAGCGGGAGGACCGGCGGACGGTGGGCGTGGCGCTCTCTGCGGAGATTCTGGCGGGTGTGCCCGCAAAACTGACGGCCGCCGACGGGGCGGGCCGCAGGGCCGTCGTCCGGGGCCCCGTCCCCGAACCGGCCCGCAGTCGCCCCCTGGAGGCGGAGGACGTAAAGGCACGCGTGTCCAAGACCGGCGGGACGGTCTTCCGCCCGGCGGACGTACATGTGGCGCTGGACCCCGGTCTCTCCCTTCCCGCCAGCGCGGTGAACGCCCTGCGCCGGGACGCGCTGGAGGCCCTGGCCGGTCTGCGGACCGCGCCGCCGGAGCGGCGGGAGGCCCCCGCGCCGCCCATGCCGGAGGACGGCTTTTCCGGCGGAGAACCGGCCCTCACCGTCTCCCTGGCCCACCCCAATCAGCTCACGCCCGAGCTGCTCGCGCTGTCCCCGGCGGTGGTCTATCTGCCGGTGGAACGGGTGGAGGCGTGGAAGCCGTGTCCCGGGTATCCCGGCACGGCGTTCTGCGCCGCCCTGCCGCGCGTCTGCAAGGACGGCGAGGAGCCCGCCCTGCGCCGCCTGCTAACGCTGGCGAGGGAGAGGGGCTGTACCGCCGTGTCCGTGCAGAACATCGGTCAACTGGCCCTGGCGGGGGAGGCGGGCCTGCCTGTCCGGGGGGACTACGGGCTGAACGTGTTCAACAGCCGCTCCCTGGAGGAGCTGCGGTCCTGGGGTCTGGAGAGCGCCTGCCTGTCCTTTGAGCTGCGCCATGAGCAGATACGGGATCTGCAAAAGCCCCTGCCCTGTGAGGCCGTGGTCTATGGCCGTCTGCCGCTGATGGTGACGGAGAACTGTCTGATTGCCAACGCGGGGAGGGGGTGCGCCGCCCGCAAGGGACTTCCCACCCCCTGCGCCCGGCCCCACACGCTGACGGACCGGCGGGGCGAAAATTTCCCCGTCCTCCCGGTCTTCGGCTGTCGCAGCGAGATTGAAAACGGCAAGGCCCTGTTTCTGGCCGATAAGCCGGAGTTTCGCCGTTGCGGACTGGCATATGCCCGTCTGCGCTTCACCACGGAGACGCCGGAGGAGTGCGTCCGCATCCTGGCGCGGTATCTGGGGCGGAATGAGGACGCGCCTACAGACTACACAAGAGGATTATTCTATCGGGGCGTAGAGTGACCCCCGATTGATGGAATATTTTACAGAGGACGGACCCTATGAAACTACTGGTCAAAGCGCTGTCCGACAAAATTGGAAAAACCATTCCCTTTCCCTACTACGCCACCGCCGGGGCCGCGGCGGTGGACCTCCACGCCTGCATCGACGAACCCGTGGTCATCCCCGGCGGCGCGCAGGCCCTGATCCCCACCGGACTGGCCGTGGCCATCCCGGAGGGACACGTGGGCATCCTCGCCAGCCGCAGCAGCATGGGCGTCCGCAACGGCGTGGGCTTCTCCAACGGCATCGGGGTCATTGACAGCGACTACCGGGGCCCGCTTCGGGTGGGCCTGCACAATCTGCGCTCCGGGCCCTACACGGTCCACCCCGGCGACCGGATCGCCCAGCTGCTGGTGGTGCCGGTGCTGTGCCCGGAGGTGGAGATCGTGGACCGCCTGCCGGAGACCGAGCGGGGCGCGGGCGGCTTCGGTTCCACGGGAAGATAGCCCCCCATCCTGCATAGATATGAATCGAGGAAATTTCATGCAGCGTATCATTCTCGCCTCTCAATCCCCCCGCCGCAGGCAGCTTTTGGAGCAGATCGGCATCCGGGATTTTGACATCCTCGTCCCCCAGGCGGACGAGGCATACGACGCCGCCCTCCCGCCGGAGGAGATCGTCTCCTCCATCAGCCGCAGGAAGGCGGAGGCCGCCTGCGCCCTGGCGGGGGACGCGGAGGCGGTCATCATCACCGCCGACACCATGGTCTTCCTGGGGGGCCTCCGCCTGGGCAAGCCCCGGGACCAGGTGGACGCCTTCACCATGCTCTCCGCCCTCTCCGGTCGGATCCACCAGGTCTGCACCGGCGTAACCGTCTGCCGGGGGGAGCGGATGGAGACAAGGGCGGAAACCACCGCCGTCACCTTTCGTCCCCTGACCCAGGACGAGATCTGGGGCTATATCCGCTCCGGCGACCCCATGGACAAGGCGGGGGCCTACGGCGTCCAGGGTCTGGCGGCCCTGTTCGTCTCCCGCATTGAGGGGGACTACTTCAACGTCATGGGCCTGCCCCTGGCTCTGCTGGGCGGAATGCTGGCGGACTTCGGCGTGAATCTTTTTTCTTAAGGAGGGACTCCATTGAAGCGTCCATCCAACCGTTTTTTCATCACCCTCCTGGCCCTGGCGGCGGCGGTGGCCGTGCTGCTGAGTGTGATGACCTACTTCTCCACCACCTCAGCCGCGCTGCCCAACCTGGCGGGGATCGTGGTCTCCCCCTTCCGGTCCGTGTCCGCCGCCATATCGGAGACCTTCGGCCGCTGGTCCGGGTACTTCACCGAGGCGGACGAACTGCGGGAGGAGAACCGGCAGCTGAAACTCCGGATCGCCGAGATGGAGGAGACCGTCCGGCAGGCCACCTTCGACCGGGAGGAGAACGCCCACCTGCGGAAGGTGGCCGAGCTGCGGGAGCAGCGCCGGGATCTCCACCTGGAGTCCGCCCGGGTGCTGGTGCAGGATTCCTCCAACTGGTACAGCCAGCTGACCATCAACAAGGGCACCGCCCACGACCTGACGGTGGGGGACGCGGTGATCACCGAGGAGGGCTATCTGCTGGGCGTGGTGGCGGAGGCGGGGAGCAACTGGGCCACGGTCCGCACTGTGCTGGACAGCGAGTCCTCCATCGGCGCCCTGGTATTCCGCAGCGGCGGCAGTGCGCTGGCCCAGGGGGATTTCGCACTGATGCACGAGGGACGGCTGCGCCTGGGCTATCTTGGCACGGAGCCGGACGTGGTGGCGGGGGACCTGATCGTCACCTCCGGACTGAGGGACTACTACCCCTCCCAGCTGGTCATCGGCTACGTGGAGGAGATTCGCACCGGTGACGACGGACTGTCCCGGTACGCGGTGCTGCGCCCGGAGATGGACCTGGACGGTCTGACCCAGGTGTACGTGGTCACCAGCTTCGATATTGTGGACTGAGGGGGGCCGGGACATGCTGCCAAAGAGCTACGTTGTCTTCAAGTGGGCCGTCTACGCTGCGGCCACGCTGCTGCTGTGCGCCCTCCAATCCTTGGTGCTCAACCACATACAGATTTTCCGCTTCACGCCCTTTCTCTACCCCGTCCTCCCTGCGATGGTGGCCATGTTTGAGGGCGCCAGGCCGGGGGCGGTGTTCGGATTTGTCTTCGGCCTGCTCTGTGACCTGCTGCTCCCCGCGCCCTTCCGGGGGTTTTTCGTGCTGATTTTCCCGGTGGCGGCGGCCGCCTCCGCCGGTGTTGCAGAGCGGCTGCTGTCCCGGGGACTGCTGTGCGGACTGATTGTATCCGCCCTGGCAATGTTCCTGACGGCCTGTCTGCGCCTGGTGGTACAGATCCTCTCCGGTGGGCAGTACCTGGGCCTCATGGCGGAGATCGCCTTGGGGGAGGCAGTTCTCACACTCCCCGCGGCAGCGCTGGCGCTGCCCCTATACCGCGCGATCTTCAAGCGCTGCGCAGCGGATTACTAAAAGTTCCTGGCCTTTATAGCAATATTCAAAATTGCTGACAGCAGTCCTGTAGGGGCGCACAGTGTGCGCCCACACGATACCGCACAGCTTCCGTCAAAAGCGGGCGCACACTGTGCGCCCCTACGGGCTGTTACGAATCCTGAGGGTTGCTATAAAAGCACAATCCCCAAATTGCGCGGCTTTTGCAACGCATTTTAGAAAGCAACAAAAGCAGCGGCGCACCCGCCGCCAAAGAAAGGACTCCCGTGGAACACGAAAAGCATTTTTTCAGACGTTCAAACCTCCTGGTGGGCGTCTACCTGCTCTGTCTCGTCCTCTTTGTGGGCATCCTCTACGACGCCCAAATCGTCCATGGCCGGGAATACCGGGCCCAGTCCACCATCCAGGTGACCACCAACGAGCCCGTGGAGAGCTCCCGGGGGATCATCACGGACCGCAACGGCAAGCTCCTGGTCTCCAACCGTGAGATCTACACCGTCACCTTCGACCCGGAGGCGGTGGAGGACGACCCCGCCCTCACGCCGGAGGAGGGCCATACCGTCCACTCGGAGAGCGTGGCCAACGCCCTCCTCCGTCTGCTGCGCCTGCTCCAGGAGGAGGCGCTGACGTGGGAGGACGGCCTGCCGGTCTCCGCCTCCGAGCCCTATACCTACACCTTCGCGGCGGTCTCCGGTACACAGCGCGTCCGCTTCCAGAACTTCCTTGCGGACCGGGCGTGGTCGTCCACGGAGATCACCGCCGCCACCAATCTCCCCCTCATGAGCGCCGCTCTCCAGCAGAAGCTCCAGCTCACCACCTCCTCGGCCCTCTCCGCCCCCCAGCTCATTGCGCTCATGCGGGAGGACTTCGGCATTCCGGAGAGCTTTTCCGCCCAGGATGCCCGGATGGTGCTGGGGGTGCTCTACGAGGTCAGCCTGCGGAAGCTGGCCAAGGGCGCCGCGACGACCCCCTACTTCCTGGGGGAGGACATCCCGGCGGACCTGATTTCGATTCTCAACGACGGCCACTACACTGGCGCCGTCATCGGCAGCCGGTCCGTGCGCCAGTACCACACCGACTGCGCCGCCCACCTCCTCGGCCGGGTGGGGGCCATCCAGGACAAGGAGGAGCGGGACCGGCTCAACGAGCCCTATAACACCGCCAAGGAGGCCGGGGAGGACCTCACCGCCTACCACTACTACCAGTGGGATGAGCCCGTGGGCAAGAGCGGCGCGGAGCTGGCCTTTGAGGACTACCTCCGTGGAGAGGACGGCGTGCGGATGATCACCACCAACCAGGACGGGAAGATCACCAGCGAGCTCTACTCGATCCCCCCCCGGCCCGGCGGCACCGTGGCCCTCACCATCGACATCGACTTCCAGGCCCAGGTGGAGGAGGCCCTGGCCCGGGGCGTGGAGCAGGTCAAGAGCGAGGCCGAGGACGAGGAGGAGGCCGCACGCATGGAGCGCGTGGGCGGCGCGGCGGTGGTGCTGGGCGTGCAGGACAGCGAGGTGCTGGCCTGCGCCACCTATCCCACCTACAGCCAGCGCACCTATGTGGAGGACCGGGCGGAGCTGGACCAGAACCCCGCCTCCCCCTACACCAACCGCGCCCTCAACAGTGCCTATGCCCCCGGCTCCACTTTCAAGCCCATGACCGCTGCCGCCGCCCTGGAGAGCGGCATCATCAACACCAAGACCAAGATCAACGCCACCGGTATCTGGTATTACCCCGGGGACCCTAACAGCTACGCCCGGTGCTGGCTCCACCGGAGTTCCGGCGGCCGCCATGGGCGGATCAATGTCAGCGAGGCCATCACCGTCTCCTGCAACTACTTCTTCGCCGAGATGGGCTATCAGCTGGGCCTGGAGCGGCTCAACGAGTTCGCCGCCAAGTTCGGCCTGGGGGAGCACACCGGCATCGAGCTGGGGGAGCGCGTGGGCCAGCGCCACGAGAACCAGCCCGGCGAGGACCAGTCCCCCTGGGCGGGCTTCGGCCAGGCCAGCCAGGAGTATACCCCCCTCCAGCTGGCAAACTATATCGCCACCCTGGTCCGGGGCGGGGAGCGTCTGGACGTCCATCTGCTGAAAAACGTCACCACATTTGACAACAGTGCCGTCCTCCTTGACCACCAGCCGGAGGTCCTCTCCGATGTGGGGATGAGCGAGGAGACCCTGGCGACGGTGAAAAAGGGCATGGGCGATCTGGTAACCAAGGGTTCCGTTGCCAGGGACTTCGCGGACTGCATCGTCTCCGCCGGCGCCAAAACCGGTTCGGCCCAGGTGGGCGAGGAGAACGCCAACGGCGTGTTCGTCTGTTTTGCCCCCTTTGATGAGCCGGAGATCGCCGTGGCCGTGGTCATCGAGCAGGGCCGGAGCGGTTCGGCCCTGGCCGCCACCGCCGTGGAGATCCTCAACGACTATTTCGCCCCCAACGATATTGGGATCGTCTCCGTTCCGGAGGGGGCGCTGCTGCCATAAGAGCTTGTTCCACATCCCCCCGCACACGCTGCGATACAAAACAGACTCCAGCAATCTGGAAAGGAGCAATCCCCTATGACCACGATCTTTGATTCCCGGGACCCCCGGTATAAAACGCCCTACGGCGCGGTCCCCTGCGGCAGGCGGATCACCCTTACCCTCCGTCCCGACCTGACGGAGGACTTTACCGCGTGCTCCCTGCTGCTCTTCGAGGAGTTTGCCGAGGCCTACTGGGAGGTGGCGCTGTCCCCCGCCGGAGAGGAGGAGGGGCGGAAGCTGTTTACCGGGTCCTACGACACGCCGGACCAGCCGGAGTTGATCTGGTACGGTTTCCGTCTGCGCCGGGAGAACGGGGAGGAGCTTTGGCTGGGGAAGAATGGCCTGGGTCCCGAGAAGGACATGGCGCGCTGGCAGCAGACGGTCTACGATGCCACGCTCCCCACGCCGGATTGGTTCGGACGGGGCATGACCTACCAGATCTTCCCGGATCGCTTCCGCCGGACGGCCGTTCCGGACCCTGCGGGGATGCCGGGGGACCGGGTGGTCCACCAGAGCTGGGACGAGGGGATGGAGTACCTCCCGGACGACCGGGGGGAGATCCGGAACCGGGACTTCTTCGGCGGCAGTCTGGCCGGGGTGGAGGAGAAGCTGGACTACCTGAAGTCCCTGGGCGTGACCACCCTCTATTTTTGCCCCATCTTTGAGGCGGACAGCAACCACCGGTACAACACCGGGGACTATGAGAAGATCGACCCCATGCTGGGCACGGAGGAGGATTTCCGCCGCCTGTGTGCCCAGGCCCACGCACGGGGCCTGCGGGTGATGCTGGACGGCGTTTTCAACCACACCGGCAGCAACAGTCGGTATTTCAACGCCGACGGCGCCTATCCGGACCTGGGCGCAGCCCAGAGCATGGAGAGTCCCTACTACCCCTGGTATGCCTTCTTCCACTGGCCGGAGCGCTACGACGCATGGTGGGGGATCAAGACCCTACCCGCCGTCAACGAGACCCACCCGACCTTTGTGGACTACATCATCCAGGGGGAGAACTCCATCATCCGCCGGTGGCTGCGGGCGGGGGCGGATGCCTGGCGGCTGGACGTGGCCGATGAGCTGCCCGACGAGTTTATCGCGCAGATCCGCACCGTGATGATGGAGGAGAAGCCGGACAGCTTCCTGCTGGGGGAGGTCTGGGAGGACGGCAGCAACAAGATCGCCTACGACCAGCGGCGGCGCTACCTCCTGGGCCGGGAGACCCACGGGCTGATGAACTACCCCTTCCGCGTGGCGGCCCTGGACTACCTTAGGGGCGGGAGGGCAGAGGACTTTCGGGAGGCCATGGAGACCATCCGGGAGAACTATCCCCGCCCGGCCTTCTACAGCGCCATGAACCTGCTGGGCACCCACGACACGCCCCGGATCCTGACCCTGCTGGGCGCCAGCGAGCCCCTCGAGGACCGGACCGCCCGGGCGCACTACCGCATGACGGCGGAGGAGCGGGAGAGGGGGCTGCTGCTGCTGCGGGCGGGGGCCGTGCTGCTCTTCGCCTTTCCGGGCTCGCCCACGGTGTACTACGGCGACGAGGCGGGGATGGAGGGCTTTGAGGACCCCTTCAACCGGGGTACTTACCCCTGGGGCGGGGAGGACCAGGCCCTGATCAACCACTTCGCCCTTCTGGGCAAGCTCCGCAGCGACCGTCTCTCCTTGCAGGTAGGTTCCCTGCACTGGCTGTGGGCGGAGGGCCCCGTCCTGGCCTTCTCCCGGGAGGAGGGCGTGGAGACCACCGCCGTCATCCTCAACGTGGGCGAGGCCGAGGCGCAGGTCTCCATCCCCTGGCGGACCCATCTGGCCATCGACGTACTCTCCGGCCAGCAGTTTGCCACCGTCCATGGTATGCTCACCGTCCGGGTGCTAGGGATGGATGGGATGATCTTGATCTGAATGTGGATAAAATGAGGGGGATTTCACCGATTGTGAAATCCCCCTTTTTATAAATCTTTTTTCAAAGAAAGTTCTCGTTTGGCTGCATTTTTCGCCATCAGTCCACCTCGATCAGCTCGTGCTCTTCCAGCTTGGCCGTCCCATTCCTAACGGCGTCCAGACGCCGTTTCAGTTCGCGGACGTTGCTCTCACAGTAGAACGGGTCCTGTTCAGCGGTGATGTCGAAGGGGATCCGCCGCTCCTGCTCCACCTTCCGGCAGAAGATCGTCAGGGCCGTGGTCAGATTCATACCCATCCGCTGGCAGATGTCCTCCACGTTGCGCTTGAGCTGTGCGTCCATGCGGAAATTGACGTTTACACTGTTCGATGCCATCCTATCCACCTCCTTGCCCCTATTATAAACAATCCGCAAAGAATTGTAAAGAGAAACCCTTACAATTCTTTGCGGATTTTTATTCCTCGCGGCGAGACGTTACGGCTTATCCGCCTCCAGCAGCGCTTTAGCGCTGGAGGCCAGCCCGGCGAGCCCCTGGATCTCGCTGGGGATGATGATCTTGGTGGCCTTGCCGTCGGCGGCGGCCTGGAACGCCTCCAGGGCCTTGATCTTCACCACCTGGTCGTTGGGGTTGGCCTCGTTGAGCAGCTTGATGGAGTCCGCCAACGCCTGCTGGACCTTCAGGATCGCGGCGGCCTGGCCCTCGGCCTCCAGGATGGCGGACTGCTTGGCGGCGTCGGCCCGGAGGATGGCGGACTGCTTCTCGCCCTCCGCCACCAGGATCTGGCTCTCCTTCTGGCCCTGGGCCTGGAGGATGGCCTCCCGGCGCTCACGCTCGGCCCGCATCTGCTTTTCCATGGAGTCCTGGATGTCCCGGGGCGGGATGATGTTCTTCAGCTCCACCCGGTTGACCTTGATGCCCCAGGGGTCCGTGGCCTCGTCCAGGATGGCCCGCATCTGGGTGTTGATGTGGTCCCGGCTGGTGAGGGACTGGTCCAGCTCCAGATCGCCGATGATGTTCCGCAGCGTGGTGGCGGTCAGGTTCTCGATGGCGCTCATGGGGTGCTCCACGCCGTAGGCGTACAGCTTGGGGTCAATGATCTGGAAATAGATGACGGTGTCGATCTGCATGGTGACATTGTCCTTGGTGATGACGGGCTGGGGTGCAAAATCCACCACCTGCTCCTTCAGGCTCACCCGCTTGGCCACCCGGTCGATGAAGGGCAGCTTGATGTGCAGGCCCACGCCCCAGGTAGTCTGGTAGGCCCCCAGGCGCTCCACCACGAAGGCCCGGGACTGCTGGACCACCTGAATATTGGTGACCAGCAGGATCAGGACGATGACGCCAATAGCGGCAAGGATGTACGGCATAGTGATTCCCTCCTAGTATTTGGATAATGCCAGTATACCACAGGCACCCGCAGTTTTCCACTACAAATTTTACAGAAAAGCGCAGCCCGCCGAAGCGGACTGCGCTCCGCGCTACATCAGCATCAGGATCACGCCATAAATCACGCTGGCCGTCACGCCGAACACGATCACGGGCCCCGCCACGGTGAACATCTTCGCCGCCATTCCCGTGATCAGCCCCTCGCTCTTGAAGTCAATGGCCGGTGAGGCCACGGCGTTGGCGAAACCGGTAATGGGCACCAGCGTCCCCGCGCCGCCGTAGCGGCCCAGCTTATTGTACAAGTTCAGCCCCGTCAGAAGGACGGAGAGGAACACCAGACAGATGGAGGTAGCGGTGCCCGCGTCGGTCTTCTCCAGCCCCAGGGACATCCACCCATCCATGACGGCCTGTCCCAACACACAGATACTGCCGCCAAAGACAAAGGCCAGCGCGCAGTTTTTGACGATGGGCGAGCTCTTCGCCCGGTCCTGGACAAATTTTTGGTACTCCTGCTTTGAAATTTCCATGGTCCATCTCCTCATCAGAAGTGCAAATCATTAAAAGTTTCGTCCACCTTTTCAAAGGTGGCAGGGTCCAGGGGCAGAGCCCCTGGCCGCCCTCCGCAGAGGGCGGAACACCCAAAAGCCGCGCCCAAAAAAATCCAAAGGGCAGAAGCGAGCCCCAACATGCGCGGCTTTAGCGCACATTTGCCACCTGTGGTGGCAAACAGCGCCGGGAGTTCCCGTCAGCTTTTGATCTGCATCAAAAATACCCTCCTAGTATCTGCCGGAGAGGACCAGATATACCGCAGAAATCATTTCCTCCCATAAAAAACGCGCTTCCGGGCAAACTGGGAGCGAGGTGAGAGAAGATGTCGATAGATGACCTTGGGATCCCGCTGTTCATGGGCGACGAGCCCTACGAGGGCGAGGCGCGCCAGGAGAAGAAAGAGCGTCGCTTCATGCTGGTAGGCGGGCCCCTTGGCCCGCTGTACCCCCTGGGGATCGTCCCCATGTATGAAGAAGAGGAAGAAGAGGACCCCAACCCCTGAAAAATCCCGGGTGCGCCGACAGCGCACCCGGGATTTTTCCCCATTACAGCCTCACCACAGCTTAAAAGTCCGTATCCCCCACTTGGCCGCCCTGTAGGAGAGCGTCTCCAGGTCCCCGGCGGCGCTCTTGAGCAGCTGCCGGACGGGCAGACCCTGAGGACAGTGACTCTCGCACTTCCCGCAGCCCACGCACTGGGAGGCGCTGGCCGGGTCCCGGCGCATGGCGGTACACTGGAGGTAGTCCCGCCGCCCGGACGCCTTGCCCTCGGCGTACATAGCGTTCCAGCACCGGAAGGTCCCTGGGATGTCCACCCCCTTCGGACAGGGCATACAGTACCCACATCCCGTGCATCCCGCCCGCACGGTCCGGCGGATCTCCTCCTTCACCCGCTCGATCAGCGCCCGGTCTTCCTCCGTCATGCACCCCGGGCAGGCGGAGGAGGCCACGGCCAGATTCTGCTCCACCATCTCCATCGAGCTCATGCCGGAGAGCACACAGGTGACCTCCGGCTGGTCATAGAGCCACTTGAAGGCCAGCTCGGCGGGCGTGGGGCCGCCCTCCGGGAAGAGCCTCTTCGCCGCTTCCGGCAGCAGGTCCACCAGCCGCCCGCCCCGCAGGGGCTCCATGATGATGACCGGCAGGCCCTTGGCGTGGGCGTAGCGCAGCCCCTCCACCCCCGCCTGGGAGGTCTCGTCCATGTAGTTGTACTGGATCTGGCAGAAGTCCCAGTCGTAGGCGTCCACCAGCTGCTTGAACATGGGGGTGCTGCCGTGGTAGGAGAAGCCGATGTTCCGGATCTCCCCGCTCTCCAGCTTGCCCCTGATCCACCCCTCCATGCCCAGCTTTTTCAGCTTCTCCCAGGTGGCCAGGTCCGTGAGCATGTGCATGAGGTAGTAGTCGATATGGTCCGTCCCCAGGCGGCGCAGCTCCTCCCGGAAGGTCTTCTCCACGCCCTCCATGGACTTGATGAGGTAGTGGGGGAGCTTGGTGGCCAGGTACACCTGGTCCCGGCACCCGTTCCGGCGGAGGATCTCCCCCACCGCCGCCTCGCTGCCGGAGTAGATATAGGCGGTGTCCAGGTAGTTCACGCCGCCCCGGATGGCGGCCATGACCTCGCCCTCGGCCTTGTCGATGTCGATGCCGCCCCCCTTCCGGGTGAAGCGCATACAGCCGTAGCCCAGCAGGGAGATGTCCCGCCCGCGCCTGTCCTTGCGATACTGCATTGTTCAAACTCCTTTCCCCGTCCCCCTGATTCGACAAAATTCGTCAGGAACCCTTATGAAATCCGTTCCCGGTTCCGATGTATTGAAAAAGGGGGTTATGCCTGTGCATCATTTCAAACGCCGGACGGAGCGGACGCTCTCCCTCCGTCTGGCCGGTTTTTGTCTGTTTACCTTACTCCTGCTCGGACTTCTGCCCACGGCGGGAGCGGTGGAGTCCCCGGAGGAGCCCGCGCCGCCTTCCGAAGAAATCCAGGCCGCCGTGGAGACGCTCCTCCGGAACTACCAGGAGGCGGCCATGCTGTATGAGCCCCGGGACCTGCGCACCGGCACGGTGCTCGACCCGGCGCTGCCCGCACCCGAGGAACCGCAGACCTTCCTCATCGGCGAGGAGGAGGTCCCCCTGGAGCAGCTGGGGGACAACCTGATCTTCCTGGAGAAAAAGGCCGTCTTTCACGCCCTCATGCGGCAGCTCCAGGGGATCTACCGGCAGGAGCTCCAACTGTTCTACCACTTCGGCGAGCCGAAAATCACGGACAATGTGTGCCGCATCTCCGTCAAGGAGACGGAGCAATTCCGCTATACGGACAGCCAGCGGCTGAGCGTCAACGAGACCTTCTACACCGTCCGCCTGGTGAAGCTGGAGGACCGGTGGCTGATTGCCGACGTCACCGACGGCAGCCGCTTCGACAAGCTCTATAAATCCCAGGGGGCCGCCTTTGACGAATACGCCGCCCTCTCGGCGTTCTCCGCCTCCCTGGAGCAGGAGGGGTGCGCGGTCTCCTTCCCCTATGCGCCCTCCGGGGATACCGCCGGACAGCGCCCCTACAACGGGGCCAACGCCGCCTCCTACGCCTACACCTACTCCCGACTGGAGGCAGGAACGCCCCGAAGCGAGTTCTACAACCCCCAGTTCTACCGCTATGACGGGGAGGGAGGGGACTGCCAGAATTTCGCCTCCCAGTGTATGTGGGCGGGCTTCGGCGGCAGTCAGACGGACGCCGCCATCCGGCGGGCCGTATCGCCCATGGACGCCTCCGGCGACTACCAGTGGTTCGGCCGCGCCGCCTCCGGCGGACCGATCAACTACAGCTGGGTCAGCTGCAAGTCCTTCCGGAAGTATCTCACCGGAACGGAGGACGGAACCGGCCCGGCGGGCTCCAACGCCGCCGGAGAGCCCGGCATGTACGCCACCATCCTGGACGTGTCCGCCGGAAGCGCCCTGACGGGGGCGTCGCCGGAGGAGCTGGTGGGGGCCGTGGCCCACGTGGAGGGGTCCGGCGGGTCCTACTCCCACGCCATCGTCCTCACCGCCGCCGCCGGAAACCGGCGCAGTGAGATTTGGTACTGCGGCCATACGAAGGACGTGTCCCACATGAAGCTGGGCGACTACTACATCTGGCCCATGAAGGTGTACATCCCCCGCTATATGCGGCAAACCAGCGCCGAGTCCCTCCAGGTGGAGCGCCTCCAGCCGGTGGAGGCGGGGACCTCCGCGCCGCTGGCCTTCCAGTGCGAGAAGGCCAAGGACCGTCTGGTCATCAACGTCACGCCGCCGGGCGGCGTTCAGACGAGGGCCGCTGCGTCCTACGGCACGGACCACTGTCAGACGGAGTACCTGTTCTCCGAGCCGGGGCTGTACCAGATCGAGTGCGCGGCCAAGGATTCCGCCTGGACCATAGAGACCTACTATGTCCGCTGCTACGCGCCGGTCGTTCCGGAGATAGACGACGCCCCGGCGGAGAATCCGGAGGAGAACCCCGGATGGGACGATCCCACCGAGGCCATAGAGGCGTCCGTCTGGTAGGAGATCCCACAAATCCTGGGTCCTATTATAGTATGGCCCTCGGGAGATTGCAACATCCTTGCGCAGAGTGAGCATAAACAATTTGGGCCCTCGGGGGAACTCCCGAGGGCCTTTTCACTCTACTCTTTGTTCTGGAACAGTTTATAGGGCTCTACGCCCAGCGCATCGGCAATGGCGAAAATTACGTCGAGGGAAACCGCACAATCCGCATTTTCAATGCGGCTCAAATGGTTCCGGCTGATTTCCGCTGCTTCGCTTAATTTCAGCTGGGTCAATTTTTGCCGTCTGCGATAAAAAGAGATATTTTGTCCAAGAGTTTTATAATACTCCTCATAAATAAGCTGCATCAAAGTATCCCCCTTTGCCTTTACTATTTTATCCAGCAAAAGAAGATATGTAGTCAACATAGAATCTATGATTTGCTACTTGTAGAATGTCAAATATTGTGCTATAGTTATCAATGTCAACAATCCACGTCAAATTATGATAAAGGAGAAAAAATAATGACGCAACTGGAACAGTATAAAAAGGCTTACGCCACACTGGTTGGCATGGTAGACCGGACGATCTCCGCCCTGGAGACCACTCCGCCGGAGAAGATGACCCCCGCCCTGACGGCAAACAGGCTGAAAATGGCGCTGGGGGAGGCGGAGGAAATTTTTCTCGCCGAGGACCCGGAGGACATCTGACAAAAGGGGAAAACTCCCTTTACATTCCTCTTCTACTCCGATATAATACGAACATATCATAGCCAAGAGCAACATAGAAAGGAATGATGGCAATGAAAGTTCTGATGATCAACGGCAGTCCCCGGCCCAACGGCAACACCGCCGCCGCCCTCCGCGAGATGGAGCAGATTTTCCGGCAGGAGGGCGTGGAGACGGAGCTTCTCCACGTGGGCAACAAGGACATCCGGGGCTGCATCGCCTGCCTGAAGTGCCGGGAAAACGGCCGGTGCGTCTTCGACGACCTGGTCAACGAGGCCGCTCCCAAGTTCCAGGCGTGCGACGGTCTGGTGGTGGGCAGTCCGGTGTACTACGCCTCCGCGAACGCCACCCTGGTGGCCTTCCTCACCCGCCTCTTCTACAGCACCAGCTTCGACAAGACCATGAAGGTGGGGGCCGCAGTGGTAGCCGCCCGCCGGGGCGGGCTCTCCGCCTCCTTTGACGAGCTCAACAAGTTCTTCACCATCTCCGGGATGCCCGTGGCCTCCGGCCAATACTGGAACAGTGTCCACGGCGCACAGCCCGGCGAGGCCGCCGGAGACGCGGAGGGCCTGCAATCCATGCGCACCCTGGCGCGCAACATGACCTTCCTGATGCGGGGCATTGCCCTGGCTAAGGAGCAGTACGGTCTCCCCGAGCGGGAGGCCCCCCAGAGAACGAACTTTATCCGGTAAAAGACGGCGGGCTGATTGTTCCGATCAGCCCGCCTCGTTCATCAATTCCTCCAGCAGCTCCAGCAGCCGTCCCGCCGCGTAGTAGGTGGTCTCATAGCGCATGAAGTCCAGCGTCCGGCGGTCCCACATGATTTTCAGCACGGCGTCAAACTCGTCGTCCGCGTCCCAGAACTGCACCATCACGGGGAAGAAGTCGAACATGGGGATCTGGTAGGACACATCCCCCACGTTCCCCGGGAGCCCGCCCAGCTTCTCACAGGCGGCCCGCAGCGCCTCCGTGCGGTGGGTAAACGCCTTTGCGCTGCCGTCAAAGAGGTTGCCACCCAGATAGGCGGTCTTGGTGATGCCGTCCAGATCGTTCACCCTTACAAACGCCCCGCTGAGGCGACAGTCCGGCTTGGACTCGCACAGCACATCGAAGATGGTCAGCACCTCGTTAAACCCCGCATGGACCGGCCCCGCCGCGTCCAGCCGCTCCACGCGCCCGGTCCTCCGGTTCACCCGGTAGTCACAGGACAGAAAACGGAGGAAAATATAGTCCGCATCGTGGTCCAGATGGAATTTTTCAATCATTTTATACTGATCGTATTTGAGAAATTCCCCCTCCACCCGGTCCCGGGTCACGTCGTAATTCGATTTGCGATTTTCCATGTGGCCCTCCTTCTTTCCAAATAAACCGGCCCTCCCGCCGGGAGGGCCGGTTCCGCGCTTACTTCATCCCGGCGGTGATGATGGCCATCTTGTAGACCTCCTCGGCGTTACAGCCGCGGCTCAGGTCGTTGATGGGGGCGTTGAGGCCCTGGAGGATGGGGCCGTAAGCCTCGTAGCCGCCCAGGCGCTGGGCGATCTTGTATCCGATGTTGCCCGCCTCGATGTTGGGGAAGATGAAGGTGTTGGCGTAGCCCGCCACCTTGCTGCCGGGGAACTTCAGCTGTCCCACGGTGGGGGAGACGGCGGCGTCGAACTGCATCTCGCCGTCGATGGCGAACTCGGGGGCCAGCTCCTGGGCAACTTTGGTGGCGGCGGCGGACAGGGGCACCGTCGCGCCCTTGCCGGAGCCCTTGGTGGAGAAACTCAGCATAGCCACCTTGGGCTCGATGCCGAAGAATTGCGCGGTGCGGGCGGACTCCACGGCCACCTCCGCCAGCTTCTGGGCGGCGGACACGGTGACGTTGCCCTCCTTGTCCACGCTGTCCTCATAGGAGATATTGATGGCGCAGTCGCCCATGCACAGCATCCGAAGCGCCTCGTCCCCGGTGTCCCGCTTCATGATGAAGCAGGAGCTCACCAGGTGTGCGCCGGGCTTGGTCTTGATGAGCTGGAGGGCGGGGCGAACGGTGTCGGCGGTGGAGTAGGTGGCGCCGCCCAGCAGGGCGTCGGCCTTGCCCATCTTCACCAGCATGGTGCCGAAGTAGTTGCCCTTTTGCAGGGCGGCGCGGCAGTCGTCCTCACTCATCTTGCCCTTGCGCAGCTCCACCATCTTGGCCACCATCTCGTCCATCCCGGCGTAGTTGGCGGGGTCGATGATCTCGGCCTTGGCGATGTCGAAGCCGTTCTTCTCAGCGGCGGCCTTGACTTCATCCACGTTGCCCACCAGGATCACGTCCATCAGGTCCTCTTTCATGAGCCGGGCGGCGGCCTCCTGGATGCGGGCGTCGGGACCCTCGGTGAAGACGATCGTGCGGCGGTTGGCCTTCAAATTGTTCAAAAGAGCGGTAAACATAGCTTGTTTCCTCCGTATGTAATGTTGATTGCGGGGGTAACCCGCACAGATATAGTCATTATACACCAACTATTTCCGGGACTCAATGGCAAATTCGTATTTTTTTGAAAATGCGAAAAACACGCGAACAGCCCTATTCCTCTATCCGTTCCGCCTGCCGCACTAACTCGTCCAGCACCTTATTAGCGGCCTCCTTCGCCGCCCTGGTGTGATCTTCAACCGTCTTTACCCCGCCCATGGACGCCAAGGCATAGGGGTCGTTGAGCGCCGGAGAACCACCCATCAGCATGGTCCTGAGCTGCTTATAGGCCCACTGCCGCTCTCCGTCGGTCATATCCTTGGCAAAATTCTCAGACCAGGAGCACTGATACTTGGAGGCGATAAAGTTCAGGCTCTCTGGGAGCGTAGGGCGCTGCGCCTCCTGGAGAGCACCGGCATAATATGACTGGACGGCGTTCTTTTCCGCCACGGCCTGCTGCACATAGGCATCAAAATATGCCTTCGCCCAGATCGTACCGTCAGGATCGACTGAGGCACGTTGGTTGACCTCCAACGGAACCTGGTTCTCGTCCTGCCAAGTCCGAAGCATGTCTGCAAATTCCTCTTTCGTCATGGAGGACAGCTTTTGTCCGATGGGATCGGCGGGGATGTCCATCTCACGGATACCGGCGGCGTGTTCCGCAGCCTCCGGAGAAATTTGGACCGCGTCGTCTCTGCGCGCGGTTTCTTTCTCCTTCGCCTCCGGCTTGGCAAAATGGTACGTCTGGAGGGAGGAGATCTTTTGGGAAAGTGGGTTCATATTGACACTCATGGGCAAGCCTCCATTCATTTTTATCTGCTTTAACTATCGGCATTGCAGGCGAAAAATTAAGCGCATTGCTTTTTATGTCCCGCTGTGCTATACTCAAATAGCTTAAATATAGCGGCCATTTGAAGGGAGGACATTTTAATGAAAAGGTTTATATGTACACTCTTACCCCTTCTCTGCTTCCTGCTCCTCACCGCCTGTTCCGATAAAAGCCGCTCCCTCTCCGGCGAGGTCTCCGACGTCCGGGCGGAGAACGGGGAGATCGTCTCCTTCGTCCTCACGGACGCGGACGGCAAGCGCACCGGCGTACTGGTCCCGGAGGACGCCCACTTCACCTCCCGCACGGACCTGGACCCGGATGCGGAGAAAGACCTGCTCCTCTCCGGCCAACCGGGCACCTCCGTCCGCGTGGAGTACAACGGCGGAAAAACCAAATTGACCACAGACAGCGGCGAGAAGCTCCCCGCCTATACCGCCTGGTTCGTGGCGGTGGACGGCTACCTGGAGCCCGACGCCGCCGCCCTCCAAGACGGCACGCCCCTGGACCTGTTCCACTGGACCAGCGGGACCTCCTACCGTCTGAAGGACGGGACGGACCTGCTGTACGTCCGGAACTACGTCGGACCGGAGAGCAGCATCGTAGCCGGACAGAAAACCTACAACGATCTCAGCGAAACCGCCCAGCAGGCGGTGTCCGCCTATTACGAGAGCCGGGGAATGCTGTACGACGTGGAGGAGGAGCTGGAAACCTCCTACGCCAGTTATCAGACCCGCAGTCCCAACAAGCCCACCCCCGCTGTATGGCAGGACGTCACCCTCCAGGCTTCCTCCGAACGGGTGGCGTACTTTCTCACCACGGTCCACACCCCCATCCACGGGGACGGCTCGGCCACCATGGAGGAGCTGCGCCTGTGCGACGCCTTCGACCGGGAGACCGGGGAGCGCATCGACGGTTGGGACCTGTTCTCCTGCTCCCCGGAGGAGGCGAAGCGCGCCCTGCTGGACCTGGTCCAGATCACGCAGCAGCCCCTGCGCTCCGAGATGGAGGCCGCCCTCCAGCCGGAATATCTTATCTTCTACCCCGGCAATATAGAGGGCTGGTTCCCCAGGGGCGCCCTGCCCAGTCAGAGTACCTCCTTCGGTTTCGGCCTGGACTACACCGACGGCCTCAAGGCCATCCTCCAACCCTGGGCCGTTCCCGTGACGGAGCCCCAGGCGGGGACATAATGACATTCTGCCAAGAAAACTTGTCAAAACCACTTGACAAGTTTTCTTGGCAATGCTATACTCCTGATTACCAAGTAAACTTGGCAAAAGGGAGGAACATATATGGACAAGGACGACATCCTGGCGAAAAGCCGGGCGGAGAACCAGGGCAGCGACGAGTTCGAGAAGCAGGTCCTGGAGCGGGCGGGGAAGCTGGCCGCCCAGGTGGGCATGGTGGCGTGCTGCGTCATCGCGGCAGCCAGCGTGGCGGTGACCGAGCGGCCCAACAACGCCTGCTGGGTGATCTATTTCAGCATCCACGCCACCCTCTTCTGGACCAAGTACCGGTACACCAAGGTCCGCCACGAGCTGCTGCTGGCCGTGGTCAGTACGGCGGTGGGCCTGCTGTTCCTGGGGCTGTTCATCAAGGACCTGATTTCCTATATTTGAGGAGGTACTGTCATGGAGAAAGAAGAAATTTTGCAGAAGATCCGGGAGGAAAACGCTTCCGCGTATATGGACGAACGGGAGCGGAGCCTGCGCCTGCGGGAAGATTCCTTCGCCCTGGGCATCGGCCTGCTGCTGGCGCTGGTGCTGTTTATCGTCAAGGTCTTCCGGGGCCAGCCCGCTGCGGACCTCCTGTCCCTGATCACAGGCATGAGCGCCGCCGGGTTCGTTTTTCGGTGCGTGAAGAACCGGAAGAAGGCCGACATTTTCTGGGCGTGCCTCTGCACGCTGCTGACGTTGCTTTATCTCTGGCGGTTCTTCATGGGAGCGGCCTGATGGACGATAAGCTGATTCTGAAAAACCGCCTCAAGGAGGCCCGGTCGGAGAAGAAGCTCTCCCAATCGGAGCTGGCCGAGCTGGTGGGCGTCAGTCGCAATACCATCAGCTCCATCGAGACCGGCCAGTTCAACCCCACCGCCAAACTGGCTCTGGTGCTGTGCATCGCCCTGGACAAGAAATTTGAGGAGCTGTTCTACTTTTGACGCGAAAAAGGGGGCGCATGTTGCCATGCGCCCCTCAGATCCGTCCATAGCGGACGGCGCTTATTTAATGACCAGAATGGTGGATGTCTCGTTGATATGTCCCAAAAACGCCTCGCCGTTGGTAGAGAAACCAATGCTGGGATACCGGCCAAAGAGCGCACAGTAGGGCTCGACCTGGTTCTCGTTGAGGATCTCCAATGTACGGTACAGGCAGTTGAAGTTGATCACGCCAGCGGGCTGGTAGGGGATGGCCTCGTCCAGCGCCTTCCGGGTGTCGTCCACGATGTTGCCGATCTTCAGGACGTTGATCTCCGTGCCCTCCGGCAGTCCGCAGTGCAGCGTGATGCCCCCGTTCTGGATCTGGTTGAAGGTGCGCACAAAGATCTCGTCCCCGGCCACGACGCCCAAAGGGTTGCACACGAAATAGTTCTGGATCTCGTCCTGCCCGATGCCCAGCACCTCCGCGTACACCTCGCCGCAGGGGCGGTGGTCAAATTCATAGAGGATGCGATTGCGCAGGTCGGACTTTGTCACCGTCAGCTTGCACTCCGAGAAGATGTGGGCGCTCTGGGTCTTCAGCACGCCGTAGCCATTGACCGTCTTCAGAATGGCCAGCACCGCCGCGCCGGTGTAACTCCGGCCGTTGGCGTAGACCAGGGACTGGCCTCCCTCCGCCGCAGAGGAGGAACCGCCTACAAACAGGAGGTCGGTCACGGTGCCCAGGCGGTCCATGAAGACCTCCTCGGCCTTCGCGCTGGACTCGAAGAGGACGACGCCCACGTAGCGGTCGTAGTCGGCAAGGACCTGGTCCACGCCGCCGAAATGATCGTGCATCCCGTCCAGAACGCCCCGGAGGTCCGGCTCTGCGCCGATGTTCTCCACGACCTGTACGTACACGTCCTCCACGCTCCCGGCATCCATCGCCATGATGCTGACGGAGCCGCTGGTGTAGGCGGCGTCGCAATATTCGCTGTGGGAGGAGGAACCAATGATCTCACTGTCGGGGAACGCCTCCCTCAGCGCGGCCTCCGGGCCCGCATAGTCGCTGGAGGCAAAAAACAGGATCAGCTTCGGCTGAAAATCCGCCAGGGCTTCCCGCGCCTGCCGGGCCACGTCCCGGCTGTCTGTTCCTTTGATGGAAAGTGTTTTAATTGCCAATGTCTATCCCGCCTTTACAATAAATTTTTGAGGTACATTAGAGCCTGTTTAATATCTCAACGTGTGCGGATTGGCGAGCGGATTTTTTTCCCAGCAAGGCAAAAAGCCGCAGCAATCCTGACGGATTGCAAGGGTTTTTAACGCAGTCTGGGCGAAAAATCAGCCGTCAAGACGTGCGCGGGGAGATGTTAAACAGGCTCTTAGACGACGACGCCAAATTCCTTGGCGATTTCCCGAACCTTCTGCATGACCGCCGGGTCGTCGGGGGAGACCGCGGTATACTTATCCACGGCGATCCCCTTCAGGTACATCTTCGTCCGGACGGAGTTCGCAATGACGACGTTCCCCTTGGCCTTCTGTGCGATGACCTGTTCAATCATGGAATGGATTCGTCCTGCCAATCAATTCACCCTCTCTCGCAAAAATGAGATTCTTGCACCGGCAAAAATCTTTCCCTTATTTTACCATATGCCCTCTCTGTGTGCAATCCCTTTTTGCGGGCGGCGTCTCCGTCCTATTCCTCGTCGAACAGGACCTCCAGCCCCGGGTTGACCCGGTCCGCGTCCAACATCGTCTGGATCAGCGCCTTTCCGTAGTCCCCCAGCCAGGAGAGGAGGGTGTTCCCGTGCCGGATGATGATCCGGGTGGGCCCCTCCCGCTCGGTGAGCACGTCATAGAGCGCGTCCAGATTCCTGCCGTAGTAGTCCGGAAGGGCCAGCTGCTGGGCCAGGTGCTCGTGGGCCTCCCGGCGGCTGAGCATTTTCTCGCCCTCCAGGACGATGATCTCCTGCATCCCTATTCCTCCCCGTAGAGCAGGGTAAAGGTCTCATAGTGGTCCTCGGTGTAGTAGATCCGCCCGTCGTCGGAATACACCAGCCGCTTGGCCCCCCGGCTGCTCTCGCCGATGGTGTCGATGTCACACTCGTGGTAGCTCCCCTCGGGCAGGATGCCCTCCCGGTTGCCGAACCTGTCCCCGCCGATGGCGCACCCCGGCGCGACCTTCTCCACGGACCCGCCGGACCATCCCAGGTCCCGGGCCTCATTTTTGGTGATGTAGTTCTCCGGCAGGTGGCCGAAGGTATAGAGGTACAGGGACACATCCTCCGCGCTGTTGTACGTCCCGTCCTCGTCCAGGGCATCCTCCGGCAGGCCGTCCTTGTAGGGCAGGTCCTCCTCACCAGTGGTGGTGCCGGGGTCGTCCGGGGTCTCGGGCGGGGATCCCGCCTCCTCTTCCGTCGGCAGGTCGTCCAGCGTATCGTCCAGAGGGTCGTCCGCCTCGGGAATCGGGTCCTCGTCGCCGCCGATGGTGATGGTGTTGCTGCCGATATGGATGTCCGTCGGGCCATCCTCGCTGCTGATGACGCTACAGCCCGCCAGCAGCAGTGCCAGCGCCAGTGCACAGCCCTGATAGAACCATTTTTTCATGTCCGCCGCTCCTTCTCTTTTGGGTTGCCCCCATTATAGAGCATTTCTCTCTTTTTATCAACACTTTGTGATTGCAAATCATTTCCGAATAGATTATAATAAGCCAACTAAGACAGAAAAGGAGTTGACTTCCATGCCCCTCTACGGCGCACTGGAGGCCGGCGGCACCAAAATGGTCTGCGCCGTCGGCGACGAACAGGGAAACATTCTCGAGCGGGTCAGCCTGCCCACCCGCACTCCGGAGGAGACCATGCCGGAGATGCTGGCCTTCTACCGGGGGAAGGATCTCTCCGCCCTGGGGGTGGGATGCTTCGGCCCCGTGGACCTGGACCGCGGCTCGCCCACCTACGGCTCCATCCTGGCCACCCCCAAGCTCCCCTGGCGGGATTATCCCATTGTCCAACGCTTTGAGGAGGCCCTGGGCCTCCCCGTGGGCTTTGACACAGACGTCAACGCCGCCGCCCTGGGGGAGGCCACCTGGGGCTGTACCCGGGGCCTCGCCAGCAGTATCTATGTCACCGTGGGCACCGGTGTCGGCGTGGGCGTCGTGATAGACGGCAGGCCCTACCACGGCATGATGCACCCGGAGGCGGGCCACCTCTTTGTCGCCCGTCACCCGGACGACCCCATGCCCCAGGGCGTATGTCCGTACCACCCCAACTGTCTGGAGGGCCTCGCCAGCGGTCCCGCCATCGAGCGCCGCTGGGGCAAAAAGGCCCAGGAGCTCTCCGATCGCCCCGAGGTCTGGACCCTGGAGGCTTACTACATCGCCCAGGCCCTGTGCGGCTATATGATGATCCTCTCGCCCCAGCGGATCATTCTGGGCGGAGGCGTCACCCACCAGGAGCATCTTCTCCCCCTGGTCCGGGAGGAGGTCCGCCGTCAGCTGGGCGGCTATCTTGTGGGGAAAGCGCTGGACGACTTGGAGGACTACATCGTTCCCGTCAGCCTCAGCGACAACCAGGGCGTCATGGGCGCGGTCAGGCTCGCTATGGACGCTCTGGCGCGGTAGCGCGATTTCCCGGGAAATTTTGGGCGATTGCAGGTTGGGCTCCGCCCAAACCCGGCAGGGGCCTTGCCCCTGCACCCCACCGCCCTTTGAAAAGGGCGGCCCCAAACTTTAGAAAACGCCGCACCGGAACCCTCCGGTGCGGCGTTTGTTGATTCACTTGTTCGCCGAGGCGACGGTATACCGCATACCGGCCTGTTCATAGAGCCCGTGAAGCGATACTCCGGCCTCCGTGGGGTAAATCACCTCGTCCTCGCAGCGGATGGACTGGATCCCTTCTGTTGCCAGGTCCTCCAGCGCTCCGCTGTCCAGGGTATCGGCGATATACAGCGGCGCCATCGCCAGCAGGATCTCCCCACAGCCCCGGTCCCGGGCGTAGCCCGTCAGCGTGGGGAGCGCGTTCCGGCACACGCCGTCCGCGATGTCCAGATAGGGCGTGCGGACCTCTCCGCTGTCCGGCACATAGAACCGGTACTCGTCCAGGCCGCTGATGGGGTAGTCCCACAGCGACACGATGCTCATGGGCCCCCGGTAGTCCATCACCGCCGCGACGTAGACGGAGGACCCCCGCCGGTCGTAGAGCTGCAAGGAGTAGTCCCGTCCAGAACCGTCCAGGTTGCGCACGAACCCGTCGTAGCTGCTCAGAGCCCCGTTGGTATACCCCCGGGCTATCAGCTCCTCCGCCAGAAAGTCGGCAATGAAGGCGTTCCGGGTCCAGGAGAAGTCGATGAACCGCTCCACGCCCTCCCGCCGGGCATAGTCCAGATACGCCTCCGACACGTACAGCCTCACCCGGTTCTCACCCAGCAGCTCCACCCGGACGGACCGGGGGTCGGCGGCGTATCCCGCCAGCTCCCCGTAGTCCCGGGCGATTTCCTGGTTCAGCCGGGGGTCGTAATCCACCAGCTGGCCGTCGTCCTCACAGAAGACGATGCTCTCATAACGCTCGTACACTGGCCCCAGGTAAATAAGGCGGCTCCCGCTGCGCTCCACTGCGGCAAGGGCCTTGTAGAGCGCCCCGTCCACCTCCAGCGCCTCGTTGGGATGGCGGTTGATGGCAAAGATATTATTGACGCCCTCAAAGCTCTCCATGCTGTGGAAGTCCTCGTAGGCCCTGCGGCACAGCTGGGTATAGAGCTCCGTCACCGCCTTCCGGTCCGCCGCGGCGGAGCGGCTCTCGGGCCGGTAGAGCAGATGAAACTCCTGGGCGCAGCTGATCCCGGCGCTGGAGTGGGCCTCGATGGTGATCCACTCCGTCTGGGGCGTGAGCATCTGGTAGATGGCGTATCCGATCATCCCCAGGCCCAGCACCAGGAGGAGTATGGCCGCCAGGGCCCGCCGTCCGCTGTACTCCTCGTTGAGCTCGATGCGCTCCACCGGACGGGGGCGCAGCCAATTCGGCTTCCCTCTGGAGCTGCGTCCCAAATCAGGCCACCACCCGCCAGAGCAGGAGCAGGAAGACTAGCAGAATCACAGCCAGCACTGCCAGCCCGGCTATTGCGCCCTTGCGGCACATCTTGTAGTTGCGGGTGTGGTGGAACTTCTTGAAGAGGAACGCCGCAATCAGACCCAGGATGGGCAGCAGGAACGACAGGACCATATACCAGATACTGCCCGTGTCGTGGGTGGGGTGGATCAGGAACTCCTTCTCCGCCGCCTCGTCCCCCTCGGCCTCCTGGGCATGCGTCTCCACAGGGGCGTCGGGGTCCCGGATGGTGATGGGCTTCACGGGTACGCCCTTCTCCCGGATGGCCTTGTACTCCGCGATTTCCTTCTTGTTGCCGTAGACGTAGTGGTCGTAGCCGATGCAGACGAACTCCGGCTTGTCCTCGGAGTAGTCGTGGATGGAGGGGTCGTAGGTGTAGAGCACCTTGTTCTTCTCCAGCTTCGGGTCGGGGATGGGGATGGCGGAGATCAGCGAGTGGGTGTAGGGGTGCAGGGGGAAGTTGAACAGCTCCTCCGCCTCCGCCACCTCCACGATCCGGCCCTTGTAGATGACGCCGATGCGGTCGGAGATGAACCGTACCACGCTCAGGTCGTGGGCGATAAAGAGATAGGTGAGGTTCTTCTCCTCCTGGAACTTCTTCATCAGGTTGAGCACCTGGGCGCGGATGGACACGTCCAGGGCGGAGATGGGCTCGTCGGCCACCACCAGCTCCGGCTCCATGACCATGGCCCGGGCGATGCCGAT
>CAJUPS010000043.1 GCA_910588045.1 uncultured Oscillospiraceae bacterium
TGATCGCCTGCTCCTCCACCGGCAACGCCGCCTCCTCCCTGGCGGGCAACGCCGCCGCCGCGGGGCTGAAAACCTACATCTTTGTCCCCTCCCGCGCCCCCAAGGGGAAGGTCGCCCAGCTGATGACCTTCGGGGCCACCGTCATTTCCGTCCAGGGGAGCTATGAGGAGACCTTCGAGTTGAGTAAGGCCGCCATCGACAAATGGGGGTGGTACAACCGCAATGCCGCTATCAATCCCTATCTCTCCGAGGGGAAGAAGACCGTGGGCCTGGAGATTATGGAGCAACTCGGCTGGGAGGTGCCGGACTATATCGCCATCTCCGTGGGGGACGGATGCACCATCGCGGGGCTGTGGAAGGGCCTCAAGGATTTATACGCCATCGGATTCATCGACCGCCTGCCCCGGCTGATTTCCGCCCAGGCGGAGGGCTGCTGCCCGCTGAACCGGGCCATTGAGAGCGGCGAGGACTGGCGTCCCATGGAGGAGAACACGCTGGCGGACTCCATCGCCGTAGGCGTGCCCCGGAACGCGGACAAGGCGCTCATGGCGATCCGGGAGAGCAACGGCCTGGTGGTGAACGTCTCCGACGGGGAGATCATGGCGGCACAGAAGCTGTTGGGCCGGACCTGCGGCGTGTTCGGCGAGCCCGCGGGCGTCACCGGCGCGGCGGGGCTCAAGAAGCTCTGCGAGCAGGGAAAGATCCCGGCGGACGCCACCGTGGTCTCCGTGGTGACGGGCAACGGCCTGAAGGATGTCGCCAACGCCATTGCCGCCTGCGGCGAGCCGCTCTCCATCCCCGGGGATATGGACCAGCTGCTCAAGGCGTTTGCGGAGAATGGCATCGTGGTGGAGTAAAAATGCGAAAAGAGCCCGGTTTCGAGGGATTCTCGGAACCGGGCTCTTTTTATAGGATTGCTTTTGCCGTCTCCACGGCGCGGCGGTAGTAGAAACCGGATTCGAGCTCCTCCCGGGGAGTCTCCGGGTCGTTGATCTGGACCTCCAGGAACTCCGCGTACTCGTTGAGGGCGGCGAGCTTGATGTCCTGGACGTACTGCGCCCAATCGGGCCTGTGCGCCAGGCGCTCGTAATGGGCCCGGACAAACGCAGAACGCAGCGCCGCGTCCATGTAGAACGGGAAGGCATCGGGCTCGGACTTCTCCGGGCCGTGGGCAATCAGGCGGGCAATGTCCAGCGCGTAGGGCAAAAGGCCGCCGAAGGCCCAGTCGATCATATAGACCCTGCCGTCCCGCAGAATGCCGTTGCACTGGAGAAAATCGCCGCTGCACAGGGTACGGGGGCAAGCTTCCTGCCGCGCGAGAAACAGCTGATAGGCTCTCGCCAGTTCCGGGGAGCCTTGCAGGCACGCCGCCCGGCGGTTGACGCGCTCCCAATAGCGCCGGAAGCGGCCGTCGTCGATGGGGCTTTTCCAATAGGCGTTCTGGATTTGCGACAGGGTTTCCGCACAAGCGAGGGCTTTTTCCTGGTCAAACCGCCGCAGGTCCGGGCCGTCGATATACTCCATCAGCAGCCAGATTGCGCCTTCGTGCTCCACGCTGCCCCAATACGCCGGTACGGCGAAGCCTCGGCCTTGGAGAAAGTCGCGGTAGACGGTACTCTCTCTATGGTCGGACTTTTTCAGCACATAGGATTTACCGCCTGCGGTGAGCTTGTAGACGTTGTACTTGCGCTTATAATCACCGTCGCTGTCGCAGAATTGCTCCGCCGTCACGGCGCCGTCCAGTTTCAGCAGGCTTGCGGCGGGCAGATCCTCCAGCGGGGTTGGTTCAAGAAACATCCTCTCAGCCCCGCATAGCCGCCTCGGACTGCTCCAGCTGGGCGATGAGCGAGCGCAGCTTCTCCGCCTGGTCCCGCTGGTTCTGGACGATGTGGGCGGGAGCCTTGGAGGTGAACGCCTCGTTGTTCAGCTTGGCCTCGATGCCCTTGAGGTGACCCTGGGCCTTGGCCTTCTCCTTGGCGATGCGCTCCAGCTCCTGGGCGATGTCCACCAGCTCCGCCAGGGGCATGAAGGCCCGCGCGGCGTGGGTGATGACCTCTACCATGCCCTGGCGGTTCATCTCGTCGCTGCTCCCGGCCTGGGCGGCGGGGATGACATGGGCCTCGCTTGCGCCCGCCAGACGCTGGAAGAAGGGCGCTCCGGCGGTGAACACCTCCGGGTGGACGGCGGCGATGGTGAGCTGGACCTTCCGGCCGGGGGCCACGTTCATCTCCGCCCGGCGGCCGCGGATGGCGCGGATGGCGTCCATGATCTCCTCCATGGCCTCCTCCTCGGTGGGGAAGGCGTGGGCGGCGTCGTATTCCGGCCAAGCGGTCTTCATGAGGAACTCGCTCTCCTCGCCGGGGACGTGGGGAAGAGCCTGATAGATTTCCTCGGTAATAAACGGCATGAAGGGGTGAAGCAGCTTGAGGAGCTGAATGAGGACATAGCAGAGGACGTTCTGCGCATTCTCCGCACCCTCGCCCTGCATCCGGGACTTGGTGAGCTCGATATACCAGTCGCAGTAGGTGTCCCAGATGAAGTCGTAGACCTTGGCGGAGGCCACGCCCAGCTCGTAGGCGTCCAGGTTCTCGGTGACCTCTTTGATAAGGGTGTTCAGCTTGGAGAGGACCCACTTGTCCTCCAGCTCCAGTTTTTCGGGCAGCTTCACCTCGTCGATGGTCAGGTTCATGAGCACGAACCGGCTGGCGTTCCAAATTTTGTTGGCGAAGTTGCGCATGGCCTCGCACTTCTCCACGTAGAAGCGCATATCGTTTCCGGGGCTGTTGCCGGTGATGAGGTTGAAGCGCAGGGCGTCCGCGCCGTACTTGTCGGCAATCTCCAGGGGGTCGATGCCGTTGCCCAGGGATTTGGACATCTTCCGGCCCTTATCGTCCCGGACCAGGCCGTGGATGAGGACCTTTTCAAAGGGGTACTTCTTCATCTGCTCACAGCCGGAGAAAATCATCCGGGAGACCCAGAAGAAGATGATGTCATAGCCGGTGACCAGCACGCTGGTGGGATAGAAGTAGTCCAGCTCCGGCGTCTTCTCCGGCCAGCCCAGGGTGGAGAAGGGCCACAGGGCGGAGCTGAACCAGGTGTCCAGCACGTCGGGGTCCCGCTCGATATTCTGACTGCCGCACTTGGCGCACTTCGTGGGGTCGGCGCGGTCTACGGTGATGTGGCCGCAGTCGGCGCAGGTCCAGGCGGGGATCTGGTGGCCCCACCAGAGCTGGCGGGAGATGCACCAGTCGTGGACGTTCTCCATCCAGTTGGTGTAGGTCTTGGAGAACCGCTCGGGGATGAACCGGACCTCGCCGTCGTTGACCACCCGCAGGGCCTCCTTGGCCAGGGGGTCCATCTTCACAAACCACTGGGCGGAGATCAGGGGCTCTACGTCGTTCTTGCAGCGGTAGCAGGTGCCCACGTTGTGGCTGTAGTCCTCGGTCTTGACCAGATAGCCCTGCTCCTCCAGGTCCTTAACTACGGCCTTCCGGCACTCGTAGCGGTCCATGCCGTTGTAGGGCCCGCCGTTTTCGTTGATGACGCCGTTGTCGTCGATGACCCGGATGGTCTCCAGGTTGTGGCGCAGGCCCACCTCGAAGTCGTTGGGGTCGTGGGCGGGGGTCATCTTCACCGCGCCGGTGCCGAAGCCCAGCTCCACGTACTCGTCGGCCACGATGGGGATCTCCCGGTTCATGATGGGCAGGATGCACGTCTTCCCGACAAGGTGCTTGAAGCGCTCGTCCTCCGGGTTCACGGCCACGCCGGTGTCGCCCATCATGGTCTCCGGGCGGGTGGTGGCCACCACCAGGTCGCCGGACCCGTCCGAGAGGGGGTAGCGGATATACCACAGGTGGCCGGGCTTGTCCACGTACTCCACCTCCGTGTCGCTCAGGGCGGTGACGCAGTGGGGGCACCAGTTGATGATCCGACTGCCCTTGTAGATGAGGCCCTTGTCGTAGAGCTCGCAGAAGGTCTCCCGCACGGCCTTGGAGCAGCCCTCGTCCATGGTGAACCGGGAGCGGTCCCAGTCGCAGGACGCGCCCATCTTCCGCTGCTGCTCCACGATGCGGTGGCCGTACTTGTTCTTCCACTCCCACACCCGCTCCAGGAATTTCTCCCGGCCCAGGTCGTAGCGGGTGAGGCCCTCGTTTTTCCGCAGCTCCTCCTCCACCTTGATCTGCGTGGCAATGCCCGCATGGTCCGTGCCGGGCATCCACAGGGCCTCATAGCCCTGCATCCGCTTGTAGCGGATGAGGATGTCCTGGAGGGTGCAGTCCATGGCGTGGCCCATGTGGAGCTGGCCGGTCACGTTGGGGGGCGGCATGACGATGGAGAAGGGCTTTTTGTCCGGGTTGGGGGCCGCCCGGAAGCAGCCTGCGTCCAGCCACGCCTGGTAGATTTTCCCCTCTACCTCCTGGGGCTCATAGGTTTTTGGCAGTTCTTTTCTCATGGTTTTCTCCTTATATTCGCATAGCGATTATTTTTTAATAAATTTCGCGTCGGCTTCCGGGATGCCCGCTGTATCGGTGACGTACCGCTCCGCCCGCATGTGGAGGCCGTATTTCTCCCGCAGCCGGGCGATGGTCTCCATCATCGGCGACGCATGGTGCAGGTCGATGGCCCGCTGGTCCCGCCAAACGTCGATCAGCAGCACCGTCTCCGGGTCGTTCGCCGGGTAGAAATAGGCGTAGCGCTCGTTGCCCTCCTCGAACCGGATGCGGTCCGCCGTGCCGCTGGACTCCATCTCCTCCGCGAAGCGGCGGGCGGCGCCATTGGCGCCGGTATAGTATAGATTCATGACGATGCTCATGGAATTTCCTTCCCTTTCTCCATTTTTTCCAGCAGATAGGGCTTAAACCCCTCCGATTCCCCGACCGCCAGGTCCTTCTTTTGCAGCAGGATGGCTTGCTCCGCGCCGTAGAGCAGCAGCCAGAGGTTTTCCGTCTCAAAGACGCTGGTCATATCGGCATAGGGGACCCTCTTCGTCTCCTCCCCGGCGTAGATGGACATCCCCTCGCCGTCAAAGCGCAGCTCCGTCCGGTTCTCCGGGCGGGTCCAGTCGATGCTCCGGCGCTGCTCCAGCAGCTTTGCCGCCTCCTTCCGGCAGGAGGCCGGGGGTTTGGGCGGTCGTCTCTTCCGGACCAAGGCAAATTCCACAAAACCGGAGAAAATCAGGAATATTCCCGTGCCAGTGAGCACCGGTGTCCCGGGCTCCGCCAGGCCGGGGACCAGGACAAAAATCCCCAACGCAATCAGGATAACGCCGTAAATCCGGTAGCGCGTCCGGCGCTTCTCCCGGCCGGGGCCCTTGGCGGCATAGGCATGGAGGCTGTCTGTGGCCTTCCAGACGCCCGGCATGGTCTTGCGGCTGTGGGCCTCCAGACGCTGGGTCAGGAGCCGGACGGTCTCCTCCTCCAGGGCGGGGTCATTGTAATCAGTCAGGTGAAACACAAATTCCATATCTGGCCTCCTAACGGATATTCTGTACGGTCAGCCCGGTTTTCCGGATGATGAACTCCCGGAAGGCCATCGCCGTGCCCTTGGTGAACCCGTCCTTGCGGTAGATCTGGCCCAGGTTGCGGTCCAGATAGAACAGGAAGTAATCCGGCGTCTCGCAGACCATCCGAATCTGGTCGTAGGTGAAGCGGCTGTCCGTAGCCTTGCTGACCTGGGCATACCCCTCGGGGCCGAAGGAGGCGGTCACCTCCCGGGCCTCCGGCAGGAGGTCCTTGGCCCGGAACCGCCCGTTGAGCCGGTCCTCCCAGACGATGATGACCAGCAGGAACAGCGCCAGGGCCCCGTTGAGCCACCACCGGCTGTCCCCTACCCGGATGGACACCCAGGCGAAGAAGACGTTCAGCGCCACAATCAGCAGGCCCAGGGTGCGAACCATCCGGTTCCGGTTCCGCCGCAGGGTCTTCCGGGCGCCCCTGGAGAGGGCGGCCAGTTCCTTGCTTCCGATAACGGTCTGGTTGACAAATTCCATTCGATCACCTCCCAAAAAGAAGAACGCCCCGGACAAACGTCCAGGGCGAATCAAAAAATCCGTGGTACCACCTGCATTTCCCCGGGCCACGCCGGGGACACTCTGCCCCTGTAACGGGAGGACCCGCCGCCCCCTACTCCTTCAGGGGCGAAGCTCCAGGGCGACTTCTGCCCGCGCCTCACGGGGTCTTGCACCATCCGGCCCCTCTCTGTGCATCCGCGGCGAGCATACTACTCCCTTTCATGGCATTTTTCTGGTCTAGTATATCCAAAAGAGGTGAATTTGTCAAGCCCTAGAAATTCATGAAGTGGCAGCCGCTATACCTCTCCTCCTGGCCCCCAATTCCCCCTTTTATAGCAAGACATTTGTCTGACAGAGCATATGATTCAAACCTCGTATCAAATCATTAAGAACCTGTATTCATAACCGGGGGATGCTGGATGGGCGAGGATTTTTCTCGCCGGACAAGGAAATTTTTTGAAGCAATCCTGACGGATTGCGAGGAAAATTGACGCCGTACGGCGGGGAAAAGACCGCCCAGACAGCGTGCAACGGTTGTGAATACAGGTTCTCAACCTTATTCTATAAAAATTGGCTGTGAAATTCCGCAATATCCTCCGGCAAGATATGCCTCCGCACGAATATACCCTTCATAACCGGATACATGGTAGGTAAATTCTTCAAAATACCCTGTCTTTTCTGCCAGGACTTCTCCATTCATGCCAAACAGGGTTAAGTATTTGTAGGCATCTGTGAACAGCGGCGACCCAGACTTCAGCCGAAATAGAATATCTGAACCGTCTGCCTCTATTGCGTCAAATCCATAGCCCGTGGATACATAAAAGCTGCCCCGGCGCAAGGCATCCAAAACCGCAGAAGGAGTTCGCGCACTCGCTTGTACCACATTCCAGACGCGCCGCTCCTGACCCCAGTGGTGGAAATCGTCGTTCCCGATTCCCCATATCCGGCGTCCGGTGCTGAGAACTTTGTCCCAAAGGTGAAGACCAACATCCTCCTCTATATGGATCCCGTCTCCGCTGTAGATCTCCATCCCCTGAATATGCGGCGTCCGCTAAATTTCATCAAAGGACCAGGCCTGTCCAGAAATGCGCGTCGGATGGTTTACAACAGAGAATCCGCCGCAGGCAGCCGTCTTTTCCGCCAGGGCATCATAGTGTTTACAGGAAAAGGTATGATCCGGCGGGCCATCCTGAAAAGGCGGCTCAATGAGAAGCATATGCCGTGCGCCGCTGACTTCACAGCCGCGAAACAGAATTTTATCTGGAAGGGCAGACCTCGCATCTGTCAGACGGTCATGATCCGTTACGGCGAGAAAATCGTAGTCACGGTAGGCCAGTGCAATTTCCGGCAGACTGTGCCAGCCGCATTCACTGAACTTGGAATGAATGTGCAGACTGCCCCGCATCCAGGAGCCCTGCTTTGAATAGGGATTGATCAGGCGCATATGTTCCTCCTATTCATGCCACGCCCCGATAAAACTGCCCTGCTTGGCAAAATCCTCCACCAGCCCTTTGGCAATGGGATAAGAGCCGATCAACGGATGGGCCAGCAGCGCCCGCACGGCAATACGCTTGGAGCGCGTCCTGATTGCTTCCACAGTCAGGTTTTCATAGGTCTTCACCGCAATCATCAGCGCAAATGGCTCGTCCGCCACTTTGCCGATGTGGACCGGGTGCGGCCCATCCCGGTCTACCTGGCAAGTGATCTCGACCACATCTGTGTCCGCCAGGCCGGAGATACTGCCCTGGTTAGGGACAGATAGGATGACATCCCTCGGCTGCCCGGATTCAATAGCGGCCGCAAAGTCCATTGCAATTCCCGCGTAGCCTTCTCCGGAAGGCATCTCCAACGTATCCGGAACGTGCATCACCTGCTTTCCGCCCGTTTCCACCGTCATATAGGCGGCCTCTCTCCGGTACATCCGGGAGAGATACTGCTTCAGCGCCGCCTCGGGATTTTGCTCGGGATCGATTTGGCGGAGTTCCTCCATCAGTTGGAGGTTGTTGCTCTCCACCAGATGTCCTCGGGTACAGTTGGATTGGGCAATGTGGGACAGCGCCTCATCCCGGTAGTAGTAGTAATATAGATACTCGTTGGGAATATGTCCGAGCAGCTCCAAAAATTCCGAGTCGAACATTCCAAGTTCGCCCACCTTCTTGGTCAGCTCCTTGTTTTGCAGAATATCATCCAGTACATCCCTCTCCTGGTAAATTGCCCGACGGGCCCATGACAGATGATTCAGTCCAAAAAATTCCAGGTAGAATTGGCTGTTGTCGTATCCCATAGCCTCCGCGATCCGAAGCTTGGTCGAGCTGGGTGTATCGCAGATCCCAATGACCCGGTCATAGCCCATATCCCGCAGAGCCTGTGTCATCAATCCGGACGGATTTGTAAAGTTGAATATCCATGCCTGCGGCGCTTTTTGCCGGATCTTCTCACAATACTCCGCCAGAACGGGCAGTGAACGGGCCGCCATGAAAAACCCGCCGGCGCCGGTGGTTTCCTGGCCCAATACCCCATATTTTCGGGCAATGTCTTCATCTTCTACCCGGGTGTGGTCCCCGCCCACACGGATCGTTGTAACAAAATAGTCGGTTCCGCAAATGGCGGCCTCCTCGTCTGTTTCCAGAACTACCCGCATGTCCGGCGCTGTCTGCGCAGCCGCATAAGAGGCGATAGCGCCGATCAATCGAAGCTTTTCCGCATCGGTGTCATACAGACACAGTGTACCGACGTGAAGTTCTTTCGCCCGGCGCGCCAGACTGTGGGCAAAGAATACCGCACGCACGCTTCCGCCTCCAATGATCGTCCACTTTTTCATCATAGTTCTCTTATCTCCTTATCATTTCCCTATCGTTGTAAACGGTGGCAGCTGTCCCGTTCCGTAATAGTGTGCGGCAGGATGACAGAGGAAACCGATCCAACGTCACCTGCTGCGGCTTGAGCAAGCAATTCGAGGGATTTGGCGACGATCTGCGCCATGGGCTGGTGGACGCATGTCAGCTTCGGCAATCCGTCGTGTTCTGTCACAATATCATCGAAGCCCAACACGGAAAGCTCATCCGGAAGCCGTCGGCCCATGTCTCTCGCGGCGGCCATAGCGCCAAACGCGGCAACATCGCTGAAGGCAAACAGTGCCGTTATCTCCGGATGCCGGGACAGCAGCAGCCTGGCCGCATCGTATCCGTCCTGGTAGGTACAGCCATTGCAGACTTTCCAGTCGTCCGGACACGGCACATCCTCATCACTCAGCGCTTTTCCGCTGCCCATAAGACGCTGAAAGCCGGAACTGATGTCGCGGGGACTATCCGAAATCAAGCCGATTTTCCGGTGTCCCAGCCGCAGCAGGAACTTGACTCCGTCATAAGAGGCGACAAGATCGTCCACATGAACAGAGGAAAACGTCTTGTTCAGGGAGAGCGCTCCGCACATAACCAACGGAATATTTTGCTTTTGCAACAGCGCAATCAGGTGCTCCGGCGTATTTTCCTGGAGGAGAACAACCCCCTCCAAAGGGAGGCAGTCCATCCTCTGCGTCCACAGGTCCGCATTCTGTTCATTTACGGGCAGCAGCAGCAAGCTTTTTCCGCGGAGAAGAAGCTGCTCGTGCAGTTCCCGGACCACCCGGTCAAAATAGCTGTGACCAAATTCCGGAAGAAATACGCCGATCAGACCGCTTTTCTGTTCCTGCCGCCTGCGCCTCCTGGGCTGAGGAACATAATTTGCATGTTCCATGACGGTCAGCACCATATCGCGTACCTCGCTGCTCACGGGCGCGCTGTTGCTGATCACCCGCGATACAGTGGCTGTCGATACGCCGCACTGTTTTGCAATATCATATATCGTCATAGGATCACCTCATCTGTGGTTCGAGCTGCTTGTACTCCTCCAAAGAACTTCGGGCCGTCAGGCAGCCGATGGCTGTTGTCGCCTTTCCGCCGGTATAGTTGCCAAAGCGGACGCACTGCGGCATACTCCAATTCCGGGACATACCGTATGCCACGCCGCCCAGGAATGCGTCGCCGGCTCCCGTGGTGTCCACCGATATAAACGGCGCCGGCGGAATATGCACCGCACCCCCATCCTGCCAAAGCAACGCGCCTCTGGCGCCCAACTTGATGATGGGATGCCTGACCACTCGGGAAAGGATTTTTAAGGCATCCTCCGCACGCGCAGTGCAAGTCATTTTCAGCGCTTCCTTCTCGTTTGGAGAAAATACCGCCACAGAACGGAGGACCGGTATCAGGGCATCCAGACTCAAGTCGTTGCTCCAGCCCACATCGTACAGGATCTTACATCCGTTTGCCGCCAGATGGTGGATCACGTTTTCATTTGAACCGGAGATAATGACCAGCTCTGAATCACTTAAATAGTCACATACAGCGGAATCCTCCGTTTCCTCAATGCGCTGCGGAGCAAAATAGGAGACAAAGCTGCGGTCCTTCTGGGGGAATGTCATAACGCTGGTTACGTTGACCAGCGCCGCTCCCTCTTTTGGGCCGAAGTCATGAAAAGCAATGGGTTCCTGGTCTAAAAAAGTTCGGACCAGGGCTCCGAGCGTATCGTTTCCGATATATGTAGCCAGCCGGGCCTCCACCCCAAGCCGGGCTGCCGTGATCAAGGCCGCCGACGGCCCGCCTCCCAGCGTCATATGGAAGTGTCCGGTGCTGACCTCTTCCCCCAGTGCGGGAAGTCCCGGCAGGCTGGAATAAATCATATCCAGAGTAAGTGTATTAACTGCTCCAATCATATCGCCGTATCCTTTCCATGGGCAAACTTTTGGGTGCTATCTTCAGGCTTACGAGCGGTTGCGCTGTTCCGCAGCGTCTGTTGCAGCCTGCTCCCTAAAATTCGATGGACATTCCATCATAGGAAGCCAGCATCCCATATTTCTGCGCCTGTGCAGCCATCTCCTCGTGGAGCCAGCCCCCGTTGTGAGAAAAATGGTTTACCACCCAAATTGTACTCCGATCAGCCAATCCCCGTTCCAGCAGGCGTTCCTTCTGTTCCGCTGCATCCAGCAGGCCCATGTGATAGCCTCCATCCCGTTCCTTCTGGGTCGTGCAGTCCAGGCTGACCAGGCTGAGCTTCCCGGACATCTGCGCCAGCGCCTCAAAATTTTCCTGCGTCAGCACCCCGGTGTCGTGAGCGTACAAAACCGCTTTATCTCCTTGTGCGATCCGGTAAAACAGGCAGCGTTCCTCTTTGGTATGGGTGGCATACAGGGGTAAAACCGTGTAACCTCCTACGGAGAAGGGTGCGTTCCCGCTCGCCTCGTGAAACATGAACCGGGTCTTCTCTCCTCCGAGGGTTCCCTGGGTACGCTGGATTCCCTGCCGTATCGCCCCGTTGCCATAAACCTGCATGACAGCCGGATAAGTATGGGAGAATGGTTCTCTCAAAAATTCCAGGTCCTCGGGATAAAAGTGGTCGGAATGGCTGTGCGTGATCAGCAGGATCCGCACCTTGTCCAGGTCCAGGCCATAGTGCAGGCTGTGCAGGTAATTGTCCGGCGGAATATCCAGCAGGAGATCATCGTTGATCAGGGCCTGCGACCGTGTACGGATATTTTTGCCTCCCAGCCTTCTGGCCTCACGGCACAGCTCGCACCGGCAGAAGATCCCAGGCCACCCTTCCCCCGCCGCAGTACCGTAGTAAGTGATTTTCATTGCACACTCTCCTTAATTTGATTTGCTCGGATTCGTTATACCAACCGCCCGCGCCCCCGTAGTTGGCGCTCCAATCCCTCCGCTGGCGGCAGAAGCTCGGAGGGCCATTCTATAGCTCCGGAGGTAATTCCGGCAGAAATGGAGCCGGGAATCGCTGCCGAACGGCATCGATCGGCGATTGGTATTCCATCGACGGGTCCTGCGCCACCGCGCGCCGGTATACCGAGGGAGACATGCCGACGTTTCTTTTGAATTCCTTGGAGAAGTGGAATTGGTCCCTGTAGCCTACAGACATCGCAACCGTCCCCATGGACAGATTTTTATCTCTGAGCAACTCGGTTGCCTTGTTCATCCGGTAGTAGATCATATAGTCCTTCGGGGAGAAACTGGTGAGAGACTTGAACACTGCGTAAAGTGTTTTCCGATTGATTCCGGCGCTGGCGGCGATGTTCTCCACAGATATATCGTCCTGGTAGTTGGCATCAATGAAGTCCAGCGCTTTGAAAAGATAAAATTCCGGTGAGACCGTCTCTGGCTGAACATCCAGCGCGTTATCCAGAAGCGCCCCGAAAATGCTGTATAACTGCGCCATGATCTTACAATAGCGGTTCGGCAGTCTGGTAGAGACCGCCAGCAGGCGGTCAAGCATCGTCTCGATCTCCCGGTCGCCGTTGTCAGAAAAGACCGGCGCATAGACCGATAACTTCGCCCGGCTCAGATACTTATCCACCAGGTAGCCGGAGAATGCCACCCATGTCACATTCATCACCGTCGTGTGCTCCGATCTGACATGGGATTCCTCATTGGGAAAAACCACAAACCCCTGCCCTGCCTCTACTTTGTAGGCGGCCTGGCGAATAGTGACATACCCGGTTCCCTCTTTGACAAAGTAGAAAATATAGTGATCCGGCTTGACCGTATGCTCAAACTCAATATTCTGATTGCCGCAATTATAGACATTCAGTGCCAAATTCCAGTGGGACCGGTCGCTGATATGGATGCTGATATTCCGGTAGATCCTATCATCACTCATTGCTCTCCCCGTTCCTCTCTTTGTTGTGGCGTCAGCTGCGCGCTCCACTGCATGCCGCACAGTTCCAGCAGGCCACCAGCCGTCCTTCGCGTTCCACAAGGGGAGGGACCTCCCGCTCGCACCGTTCCGTCTTATAGGCGCAGCGGGGATGAAAATGACAGCCGGAGGGCGGCGCGGCGGGGTTGGGCACTTCGCCTTCCAGAATGATGCGGTCAACGGCGACATCCGGATCCGGCTGAGGCGCGGCGCAGAGCAGCACCTTTGTATAGGGATGCAGGGGATTTGAAAACAGCTCCCCCGTCCCGCCAAATTCCACCATACGGCCCAGATACATGACCATGACCCGGTCAGAAATATGTCGGACGACCGACAGCGCGTGGGAAATAAACAGATATGTCAGATCATATTCCCGCTGAAGGTCTTCCAGCAGATTGATGATCTGCGCCTGGATGGATACGTCCAGGGCTGACACCGCCTCATCACAGACGATCACCTTGGGCTGGAGGATCAGTGAGCGGGCAATCCCGATGCGCTGGCGCTGCCCGCCGGAGAAGGCGTGGGGATACCGGCGCAGGAACGCCTTGTTCAGCCCAACCTGTTCGGCGATCCGGTCCACCGCCTGCTCGATCTCCCGCTTGTTCAGCGTGGTATTATAACGCAGCGGCTCGCTGATGATGTCGAACACGGTCATGCGTGGGTCCAGACTGGCATAGGGGTCCTGAAAGATCATCTGAATATCCCGGCGGTACTTCTTCATCTGCTCCCGGGTCGCGTGTAGGAAATCGATCACGCCGTCTTCTTCCGTGTGAAACAGGACTTCGCCGCTGGTCGCCTCGATCCCCCGCACCACACACCGGCCCAGCGTGGTCTTGCCGCAGCCGGACTCGCCCACAATGCCGATCGTCTCTCCCTGGCGTACGGTCAATGAAATGTCCGTCAGGGCCTTTACATGGGTCCCCTTGCTTTCATAGACCTTGCACAGGTTTTTGATCTCGAGGATCACTCTGTTTTCCGCCATGGCTTATCCCTCCTTTTCCATCTGCACACATCGGACCAGATGTCCGGGTTCCACCGTATACGTCTCGATACTGCGGCAGTCGCACACGCCGTCGATGCAGTCCGGACACCGGTCATGGAATCCGCAGGAGGGGGGCAGGCTCACTGGCAGCGGGACGACTCCCTCAATAACATACAGCTTCTCTGCCCGATCCTGATCCATCTTGGGCAGGGACCGCAGCAGACCTCTGGTATAAGGGTGCTGCGGATCATGGAAGATCTGACGGACCGTTCCGTATTCCACGATCTGCCCAAGGTACATGACCGCCACATGGTCGCACATATTCGCCACCGTACCCAGGTCGTGGGTGATGAACAGGATGGACATGCCAAATTCCTTTTGCAGCGCCTTCATCAACTCCAGGATCTGTGCCTGAATCGTCACATCCAGGGCGGTGGTGGGTTCGTCCGCAATGAGAAGGTTTGGATCGCAGCACAGCATCATGGCGATCAGGGCTCTTTGCAGCATCCCGCCGGAGAACTCGTGGGGGTACTGGTCAATTCGCTTCTCCGGATTGGCGATGCCAACCTTTTGCAGCATTTCCAGCACCCTCGCGCGGGCAGACGCCTTGGTGGCGCCCGGCTCATGGAGCAGAATGATTTCCGAGAGCTGATTGCCGATCGTATAGAGCGAGGAAAAAGAGGTCATGGGCTCCTGAAAGATCATGGCGATCTCCGCGCCCCGGATAGCCCGGTACGCTGCGCCGTCATGCTCCAGCTCCAGAAGATTCACCACCTTACCGGATTTTGTGCGGTACAGGATCTCGCCGGAAGCGCTGCAATTGTCGGGATTGATCCCCATGACGGCCTTGCTGGTAACACTTTTGCCGCAGCCGGATTCTCCTACGAGCCCCAGCGCCTGCCCTTTCCCCATGGTAAAATCCACACCGCGCACGGCGTTGAGGATGTGGTCATCCATTCTGATGTCCACCTTCAGCCCGCGAACCTCCAGGATGTTTTCAGGCGCGATGCTGTACTCCCTCAGTATCTCGTTTGCTCTTTTCATTTTCATCTCCTGCCTCCTATTTGTAGGGGTCCGCCGCGTCCCGCAGGCCGTCGCCCATGAAGTTGAAGGCCAGGACCGTCAGAAATACAAACAGCATAGGGATCAGCTTCCAGCCGTAGAACATGATGGTTTCCAGCTTGTTGGTTTCCTGGAGCAATACCCCCCAGCTGGTAGCGGGGGAGCGCAGACCCAGCCCCAAAAAACTGAGCGTCGTCTCACCGATAATCAGGCCGGGGATGGACATGGTCATATTCACAATGATATAGCTGGTAAAGCTGGGGATCATATGCCGGGTGATGACCTTATTGACTGGCGCGCCGGAGATCCGGGCCGCCATGATGTAGTCCTCCTTTTTCACAGAGATGAATTTGGAGCGAACTACCCGGGACAGGTCCGGCCAGGAAATCAAGGAGAGGATCAGGGTCATCAGCATAAATACCTGAGCGGGCTTGAGCGTCTTGGGGATAGCGGCGGAGAGGGCCATCCACAACGGCACCTGCGGGAAGGAGCGGACCACCTCTACCAGGCGCTGGATCACCGTATCCACCCAGCCGCCGAAATAGCCGGACAGCGAACCCATAAACAAGCCCAGTACCAGCGTCAGCAGCATACCAGCCACCGGGATGAACAGGGATATTTGTGCGCCCAGCACCACCCGGGAGAATAGATCCCGTCCCATCCCGTCGGTGCCGAAGAGAAACACTGCGCCGTCGCCCTCAGCCTGGAAGAGATGGATACTGGAGGGAATCAGACCGAAAAGCTTGTACGCACTTCCCGGCTGAAAGAAACGGATGCGGTAGACGGCTTCTGTGTCCTCGGCGAACATCAGCATAAACGTCTCCGGGTCACGTTCCGTCTTCAGCCCATAGACGAAAGGCCCTATAAACCGGCCGTCATGGAACCAGTGGACCGGGGTGGGACCACAGTTGACGTACCTGCCATCGTACTGCTCTGTCCCCTGGGGCGCTACGAAGCCGCCGAAAATGGCCGTGATATAGAAAAAAATCAGTAAGATCGTGCTTGCCATCGCCAGCTTGTGTTTGCGGAACTTCCGCAGCATCAGACTCCATTGGGAGGCGTAATAGTATTTGTCCTGCTTCTTCTGCTCTTTTGCTTTCGTCCTGACAATCGCTGCTTTTGTGTTCTCCATTACGCTCACCCCTTCAAATATTCTTTCCGGGCTCTCGGGTCGAGCCAGGCCAGCAGCACATCGGAAAGGAACGTGCCGATAACGGTAACGACCGCCATCAGGAACAGCCAGCTGCCCGCCAGGTACATGTCCTGGTCGATCAGCGCGTCATACATGATTTTACCCATGCTCGGCAGATTCAGCACGATGGCTGTAACTGTGGATCCGGTAAAGATACCCACCAGGGACCAGCCGATGGAGGAGACAATGGGGTTCACCGCCGCACGTACACAGTATTTGTAGCGGATGGCGGCTGCTTTCATGCCCTTGGCTTTACCGGTCATGACGTAGTTTTTATTCAGCTCGTCCAGCATCTGGCTGCGCATGGTGCGCATCAGGCCGCAGGTATTGCCCAAGCCGATAACCGTGACGGGGATGATGCAGTGCTTGAGCATGTCCGCTGCCTTGGCCCAGGACCAGGGGGCGTTCTGCATTCCCGGTGAGAACAGGCCCAGCATGGTGTCGCCTGTCAGCGTGTAGGACAGGAACATCAGCAGGATCGCCATCAGGAAGCTGGGAACCGCCTGCCCCAAAAATCCGATGGTGGTAAAGGCGTAGTCTCCCACGGAATACTGGTGGACGGCGCTATAAATGCCGATGGGAATGGAGATCAGATAGGTGAACAGCATGGTCGCCAGAGACAGGGCCATGGTGGGCACGATATACGCCCTGATAATGGTGGTCACCGGCATAGCCAGAGAGAAGGAGTAGCCAAAATCTCCGTGAAACAGAATATTGGTGATCCAGCGCCAGTATTGAACAACAAAGGGTTGATCCAGGCCATATTGATTCCGTAGGTTCGCGATCATCACCGGGTCCACAGACTCGCCGGCGGCGGTCAGACGTCCAATGTAGTTTGTGAGGAAATCTCCCGGTGGTAGAGTGATAATAAAAAATACCGTGAAGGAAATCAGGAGTACAGTCAGAAACATGATGCATATCTTTTTTACAACAAATTTTGCCACAGGTGCTCCTCCTGTTCTGTAAAAATATGGCGTCTTATCCATGAATTGCCATGGGATCAGCCGATACATCCCGGAGACTGGACGTTCTTGTTCAGAATGGATAGCCAGCAGCCAAGGGGCTTGACTGCTGGCTGTCAAGCATGTGCTTGCGGTCAGATATATTTTTGATTATTCCTGAATGAACCAGGTATAGGGTTTCCCGTACCCCAGGAAGCGCAGCTCATCACATATGACGAAGCCCTCATTCCAGTTATGGATACGATTGTTCACAGCATAGCGGCTGGCGCTGTCGTTGAGGAATCCAATGATCCAGGTGTTTTCGTAGTGGTTCCGCACGAGGCGGTCCCCGGCGTCCTGGAGCTCCTCCATCGTGTTGGCCTTTACCAGGTCAATGGTAGCGTCCACAATATCCGCCATGGGCGTACCCGGTTCGGGTGTGATGTTGTCCTGATGCTCCAGGCCGTACTTGCCTACCCAGCAGATGTTTGTACGGTTGGCGCCCAAATGGTCGGGGCGCAGCATCACGCTGAAGATGCTGGTGCCGCCCTCGTAAGCGGCCATGACCAGATCGCCGGAGTAATACTTCTCATTCAGCTTGTCGTTGTTGGTATTGGAAACTTCCACCACCTGAATGCCGATTTCTTTGTAATACTGCGCCAGCAGCGCCACGGCAGGACCCTCCGACTCACTGTCGGCCCTTGTCTCAATTTCCAGTGTTACGGCCTTACCGGCGTTGTTCCCGTCAACAAAGGTGCGGTAGCCATCGGCATTCAGGTCATTGCTGATCATATCGATCCCATCCAGCAAGCGGTTGGCCTCATCCACATCAAACTCGATCCACTTGGTTGTGGCGCCTTCGATGTATTCCGCTGTCCCCTCGGGAGCCGCAGCCTGCTGGGGCGTATTCATCCCGTTAAAGAGGATATTGTTTATCTCGTCGCGGTCCACCGCAATAGACAGGGCGTGGCGGAAATCGATCTCCGCAAACAGGGCGGCATACTGGGCGTCCTTATAGGTTTGATTCAGCTGGAGGGAAAAAACGGTCCAGTTAGGGCTGACCATGGTCTTAATATTATAGCAGCCGGCGGCTTCATTGGCTTTATAGGTTGGAAAGAGCGCATTATCGACCCCGCAGAAATCCAGATTGCCCGCCATGATCTCCTGGGCATACAGGCCCTGATCCATGGTGACATATTCGATCCTGTCCACATAGGGCAGCTGGCGGCCCTGATCGTCTACTTTCCAATAGTACGGGTTGCGCTCAAACAAAAGGGTCTGTTCTGTCAGGGCGTTGGTGATATTCCGGGGCCGCAGAGTGGGACGGCTGGCATACTGCCAGTACCGGTAGCCCAACTGATCCGCCAGCTTGGTATAATCCTCAAACGTATACAAATCGCTCTTTGCCTTGGCATTGGCCAGAGCCTGCTCCTCCGTGACGGTAGACAGGCCGTCGCCTCCGATAAGCTTCAGATCGGTCTCGCCGGACCAATGGGGGGCGTCCATATTGACCGCCATAATATCCTTATACCACTCCTTGGGGCAGAACATCCACTTGTTGTCGATGCAGATGGCCTGGAGCAGGGTGGGCTTGGGGCTGTAGAGGGTGATCGTAAAGGTGGCGTCATCCACATAACGGACCTGGGCGGGTTTCAGCTTGTCTCCATCATTGGGGTCCGCACTCATGTACCAGTTGTAATACTTGGTAGTATTGGACTTGGTGACCTCGCCGGTTTCGTTATTGACATCGGTAACCAGGACATAGTTATAGTAATACACGCAGTCGGCTGCGGTAAAGGGCGTCCCGTCGGACCACTTCATTCCCTCTCTGAGATGGATGGTATATACCAGGCCATCATCGCTGAGGTCATAGCCCTTGGCTACGTTAGGTTCCACCGTACCGTCATCCAGCATACGAAACAGAGGTTCTTCCGCAATAGGGCCAAAATACCACATGCCTATGTTGGGGGTGCGCATAGTGCCGCCGTAGACCGGCGTTTCACTCTGGGGACTGTACGCAGTCTCTACATAAATGTCCTCCTCGGCGGGAAGACGGTCAGCCAGCGCGGGTATAGTACCCGCCGTTACCAGCTCCTGGAGCATGGGGGATTCTTTCGCGATTCCGCTTTCCGGAGTACCGGCAGGCTGCTGCGTACCGGTGCTGTCGGATGGCTGTGAGGGAGTACCGCTTGCAGGGGGAGTATCGCCGCCGCCACAGCCGGTCAGCATACTGGCGACCGTCAACAGTACCAGCAGCATTGTTGCAAAACGCTTTTTCATGAAACTACTTCCGTAATATTTTGTCACACGCGAGATTTCTAAGATAAATGGCAGACGGCCGCTTATCTTTTTGTCCGAATTTCTCGCACTGCATGTTCACTTTAATCAATTTTACACAAAAAGTCTATGCAAATTTTCCCGCTACATTGTGCTTCCTGTCAATGTTTCGCGCTTGTTGCAACAATGTTTGCCGAAAAGTTTCTGCATTGTTTCATGAAACTATAGAGTTCTTCGAGGATAAAATAGCAATTTTGTACAATTATCCGTCTGTCTGCATGAGTAATCTGTACAAGATTTTGTCGTTCTGGCGTCTGGTCTGATGTGCTTTTGGGTCCCGGCGTGAAAAAGACATTTTGCCATCAAAATTGACAAAATAACAAAATCGATTTTTATGCGCCGCTCTCCATGCCTCTCTGGGAAGTCTGCGCCGAAGACGTATGCGTTGAAAAAACTCTGAAACAGGGGACATCCCGGATATTCTCCAATCTGGCTCCGGCGCTCGTTTTGAGAATGTCATTTGTGTCGAAATAAACACATGGACATATTCCAGGCCCTGCACTATAATCGTCGTATCGTGCCCGACCTATCTCCCAAAGAGTTTCCAATACATCAAAAAGGAAGAAGGCAAACAATATGATAAGCAAGCATACCTATGGCAATCCCTTCCCCACGGAGGCGGTAGTAGGCGAGGCGAGCCAGGCGCAGGGTGATCCGTCCTGCGGAGAGGTTTCACTGGAGGAGGGCTTTCGGTTCAGCTGCCGCATGGGAGCGGATGATGCTGTCTACGGTCTGGGCGAGGCGAGCCGCGGACTGAACAAGCGGGGTTACCGTTACGTCAACAGCTGCACCGATGCGACCTCCCATTCGGAAACAGCTTTTTCCCTCTATTCCGCGCACAACTTCGTGGTGGTAGCCGGGAAGGAGACCTTCGGACTGTTCTTCGACTACCCCGCCCAGATCACGTTCGATATTGGCTATACCCGCATGGATACCATGACCGTCGCCTGCGCCCGCGCCGACCTGGATCTGTATGTCATCACCGGCGAGGGGCCCTATGACGTGGTGCGCCAGTTCCGCAAGCTGATTGGACCCAGCTACATCCCTCCGAAATTTGCCTTTGGGTTTGGACAGAGCCGCTGGGGCTATAAGACCCCCGAGGATTTCGCCAACGTAGCGGACGGCTACCGGAACAACAAGCTCCCCCTGGACATGCTGTATATGGATATTGACTATATGCAGGATTACAAGGATTTCACGGTCAACGAGGAAGTTTTTCCGGATTTCCCGGCCTTTGTGGCTGAGATGAAGCGCCGCGGAATCCGTCTTGTCCCCATTATAGACGCAGGCGTAAAGGCCGAGAAAGGATATTCCATCTGCGATGAAGGTATCGAGAAGGGATACTTCTGTACGCGCGCCGACGGCAGCACTTTTGTGGCGGCAGTGTGGCCGGGCGATTCCCACTTCCCTGATGTGCTCAATCCGGAGGCCCGCGCGTGGTTCGGCAGCAAGTATCAGATTCTGACGGACGCCGGGATCGAGGGCTTCTGGAACGACATGAACGAGCCGACGATTTTCTACACGCCCGAGCTGACGGCCCAGACCCGCGCAAACCTGGAGAAGGCATTCCAAGATGGCGCTTACACGCCTGATATGCTCCGCAAGCCAAAGACGGAGGACCGCGGGGACTACGAGCGGTTTTATCACAAAACCATTGCGGGCGTGAAGCGTCACGATGAGGTCCACAACCTGTACGGCTACAACATGACCCGGGCGGCCGGGGAGGCCCTTGCGCGTATTGACCCTGATAAGCGGTTCCTGCTCTTTTCCCGTTCGTCCTACATCGGGATGCACCGCTACGGCGGCATCTGGACTGGCGACAATTGCTCCTGGTGGTCCCATATCCTGCTGAATCTGCGGATGATGGCCTCGTTGAACATGTGCGGTTTCCTGTATACCGGGGCGGATCTGGGCGGTTTTGGCGGCAACGCTACCTGCGATCTGCTGCTGCGCTGGATGGCGCTGGGCGTATTCACGCCGCTGATGCGGAACCACGCGGCGTGGGACACCCGCAGACAGGAGTGCTACCAGTTCGAGAACACAGAAGATTTCCGGCACATCCTGGAGGTGCGCTACCGGCTGATACCATATATCTACAGCGAATACATGAAAGCGGCACTGAACGATGACCTGATCTTCAAGCCTCTTGCGTTCGTCTATCCGGAGGACAGGATGTCCGCACAGGTAGAAGATCAGCTGATGATGGGCAGCGAAATTATGATCGCGCCGGTCTATACGCAGAACGCCAGAGGACGCTATGTATACCTGCCAGAGGAGATGGAATTTGTGAAATTCCTCCCCTGCGGCAAAATCAGCCGCGAAGTTCTTCCGGCAGGACACCATTACGTGGAAATCGCGCTAAATGAAGTTCCCCTGTTTATCCGCAAGGGCAAATGTATCCCGCTTGCCGGGCCTGCGGAGACCGTGGATGCTATTGACACAGAACATTTGACTATGTTAGGATACTCTGGCGAGTATGAGTTTTACGACGACGACGGTGTGCATAAGGACTATACCGACCCGAGAAATTACAAAGTATTAAGGAACATTTAGGCGCCGCCATGAAAACCTTGATCACTGCACATTCCGGCTGTGATGGAACACCGGACAAAGAAAGGCGGCGATCTGATGCGTAAAAAGATCCAGTTGGATACTGGCAAACGGTATGCGTCCGGATTCCTTGCAGGGAATGCCCTTCGCGGAGTGGAGGGGATCTCCCTGATATGAGGAAGCTGACCGGCGGGCGGCAAACCAGTCTGATGATCCTCCTGTGTGCGGCGGTCTACTTCGCCAGCTATGTTTCGCGGATCAGCTTTGGCGCACTGATTCTGGAGATCATTCGTGCGGAGGGCTATCCAAAGCCGTCTGTGTCTCTGGCAGTAACTGTCAGTTCTATTACGTACGGCATTGGACAACTGGCCAGCGGCTGGCTGGGGGACCGCGTCAGCCCTCGGCGCTTGATTTTCATCGGCCTGCTGGGGAGCGCCGGTATGAATCTCCTGATTCCATTCTGTCCCGGTACGGGAACCATGGCGGCGGTCTGGGGCGTCAACGGGTTCCTACAGGCCCTGCTATGGCCGCCGCTGGTGAAGCTGATGACCGATCTGTTCACTGAAGAAGTCTACCGGCGGGCCAGCGTCCGTGTATCCTGGGGGAGTTCTTTAGGAACCATTGCGGTTTATCTGACCGTGCCGCTGTGCATTCTGTGGTCCAACTGGCGGAGCGTGTTCTTTCTGGCCGCAGCGCTGTGTGCCGGAATGGCGGCGCTGTGGCTGGTGTGTTCCGGGATCGTTGAAAAGCGGCTGGGATACAGGAGTGTCTTGCAGGAAACGCCGCGCCAGGTCCGGAGTGCGCTGCCGGGCGAAGGGAAAATGCCCGCCGGAATGCTTCCCATTCTGTTTGGCATTATGACAGCTATCGTTTGCCAGGGCGCCATCCGGGATGGTGTGACCACTTGGATGCCCAGCTTTATCGCGGAAACATACCACTTGGGCAGTACCGTTTCTATTCTGGCCGGTGTCATTCTCCCCCTGTTCAGCATCGTATGTTTCCAGATTGCCTTGAGGCTCTACAATCGCGGAAACGGGAATGAACTGCGGCTCTCCGGCCTGATCTTCTCTGTTGGCGTTGCATGTGCGATCTGCCTGCGGCTGACCATTTCCTATCACGCCGCTATGTCTGCCGCCCTGTCCGCTGTTCTGACAGGATGTATGCACGGGGTCAATCTGCTGCTTATTTGTATGATCCCGCCCCATTTCGCAAAATACGGCGGTGTGTCCACCATATCCGGTATGTTGAATGCCTGTACATATATCGGAAGCGCTCTTTCTGCCTGCGGGTCCGCATACTGCTCAGAGCGGTTCGGATGGAATGCGGTTATCCTCCTCTGGACGATCATTACTCTCCTGGGTGCGGCAGTCTGTCTCGCGTTTTCCAGGAAGTGGGAGGCTGTACGGAACCAGTAGTCGCTTGAATCAAAGGGAGGGAGCGCCGCGTACAGACAAAACATGCATCTTATAAAGGAGTGCAATATGGATTACTTATCTGAAAAAATCCGTGTAATGGTCCAGCAGCTGTCCCTCCTCCGGCAGTCCGTCCCGGAAACGCTGGAAGGCGTGACCTATCTGCCCGCCGGCTATAGGAGCTCCAATACGCCGCCCGAGGGGAACTGGGCGCCCTGGAACCGGGAGGATACTGTCCGGGGGAAGGACGCCCACTACTGGTTCCACGTATCCTTCACCGCTCCGCCGGTCCGGCCCGGTCACCGGCTCTTCTTTCAGCTGGAAACCGGCTGCAATTCCGTATGGGATGCCGTCGGTCCCCAGGGACTCCTGTATCTCAATGGGGAAATGGTCCAGGGCCTGGACGTCAACCACCAGGAGGTCCTCCTCACCCCGGGCCGGGAGTATGACGCCTACCTCTACCTCTACACCGGCCCCAACGAGCTCACCATCCAGTGCAGGATGGAGCTGGTCTGGATGGATGACGCGGTGGAAGGGCTGTACTACGATCTGAAGGCGCCCCTGGATGCCGCCGGCTGCCTGGACAAGGGGAGCGACGCATACTGGCGGATCCTGCGGGCCCTGGAGCGGGCCGTACAGCTGGTGGACCTGCGCAGTCCCCGCAGCGAAGCGTTTTATGAAAGCGTAACCGCCGCCCGGACCTGCCTGCGGGAGGAGTTCGTCCGGAAGGACTGCGGCGGACCAGCTCCGGTGGTCCACTGCGTGGGCCACACCCATATCGACGTGGCCTGGCTGTGGACCCTGGCCCAGACCAGGGAGAAAGCCCAGCGCAGCTTCTCCACCGTGCTGCGGCTGATGGAGCAGTACCCGGAGTACAAATTCATGTCATCCCAGCCCCAGCTCTATCAGTACGTGAAGGAGGAAGCGCCCGCACTCTACCGGCAGATCCTCCGGCGGGTCAAGGAAGGGCGCTGGGAGGTGGAGGGCGCCATGTGGCTGGAGGCCGACTGCAATCTTCCCTCCGGCGAGAGCCTGGTCCGGCAGATCCTCCACGGAAAGCGCTTCATGCAGGAGGAATTTGGGGTGGACAGCCATATCCTCTGGCTGCCGGATGTGTTCGGCTACAGCGCCGCCCTGCCCCAGATCCTCCGGAAGTCCGGGGTGGATCAGTTCTTCACCACCAAGATCAGCTGGAACGAGTACAACAAACTGCCCTACGACGCCTTTCTCTGGCAGGGTATCGACGGCAGCGAGGTATTCACCTGTTTCGGCACCGCCAGGGATCTGCCCAAACCCGGCGAGCAGGACACCAACACCACCTACACCGGCACTACCGAGCCCACTATGGTGGCGGGCGCCTGGGCCCGCTTCCAGCAGAAGGAATACTCCGACCAGACGCTTATCACCTTCGGCTACGGCGACGGCGGCGGAGGTCCCACCCGCCATAATCTGGAGACCCAGCGGCGTACCGCCTGGGGCCTCCCCGGCCTTCCCCGAACCCGGATCAGCACCGCCGGGGACTACATGGCCCGGCTGGAAGCGGACCTGCGCGCCCGCGCCGCGGAAACGGGGCGCATCCCCCGGTGGGTGGGGGAGCTGTACCTGGAATACCACCGGGGCACCTACACCTCTATCACTAAGAACAAGCGCAACAACCGTAAGAGCGAGCTGCTCCTGCAAAAGGCGGAGGCCCTCTCCGTACTGGCCGATGTCCTGTGCGGCCGGGCTTATCCCGGGGATACGCTCCACGGGCTGTGGCAGACCGTCCTCCTCAATCAGTTCCATGACATCATCCCCGGCTCTTCTATCCATGAGGTCTACGAGGACAGCGACCGGCAGTACGCCCAGGTCCTGAACCAGGGACAGCAGCTCGTGGGACAGGCCCTGGAAGCTCTTGCCGGACAGGTATCCGGCAGGGGGCTGCTGGTCTGCAATCCTCTGGGGTTCGTCCGCAGCGGCATGGTAAGCTGCGGCGGGAAGCAATACTGGGCGGAGGACGTCCCCGCCATGGGCTGGCGGCTTATCTCCCCAGAGCAGACGGGGCCCTCTCAGGTGAAAGCCGCCCCTAGCTTCCTGGAAAATGATTTCTACCGTCTGGAGCTGGACGGGACGGGGGCCATCTCCTCCCTGGTTGACAAGCGCGCGGACCGGCAGCTCTGCCTGCCCGGCTGCCGACTCAACGAGCTGCAAGTGTTTGAGGACTTCCCCAGGGCCTGGGATGCCTGGGAGATCAGCGCCTACTATAAGGATAAGATGTGGACGGTAGATAAGGTTACCTCCCTGGAGGTAGTGGAGGAGTCTGTCCGCAAGGGCATCCGCATGATCAAGCCCTACGGGGATTCCATCATCACCCAGACCGTCTACCTCTACGACCGCTCCCCCCGGATCGACTTTGAGACGGAGGTGGACTGGCGCCAGCGCCACCAGCTGCTCAAGGCCGCCTTCCCCCTGGATATACACGCCACCCAGGCCGCCTATGAAATTCAGTTCGGCCACGTCCTCCGCCCCACCCACCGCAACACCAGCTGGGACGAGGCCCGCTTCGAGGTCTGCGCCCACAAGTGGGCGGACCTGTCGGAGGGCGGCTACGGCGCGGCCCTGCTCAACGACTGCAAGTATGGCTACAGCGCCGAGGGCAGTGTCCTCAAGCTATCCCTCCTCAAATCCGCCACCTACCCGGATTCTGAGGCCGACCAGGGTCTCCACAGATTTACTTACAGCCTTTTGCCCCACGAAGGCGGCCTGGGGGACGGCGGCGTGGTCCAGGAGGCGTACAGCCTCAACCAGCCGCTGCTGGCCGCTCCCGCCGTCGGCGGCGGACCGCTGCCGGATACGTTCTCCCTGGCCTGCTGCGGCCAGCCGGGGATCATCCTGGAAACCGCAAAGCCGGCGGAGGACGGGGAGGATCTGATCCTCCGCTTCTATGAGGCCTACGACCGCCGGGTGCGGGCCGAGATCACCCTGGGGATCCCCTTCGACAGTGTCACGGTGTGCGACCTGCTGGAACGGCCCGTGGAGGCGCCGGAGCTGCGCGTATCCGGTCAGACGATAACCCTTCCCGTGCGGAATTTTGAGATCGTGACGCTGCGCGTCCATCGGAGCTGACGAAAACGAGTTCTCCCCGGAGGATCGTGCATATACCGGACCGGACTTGCTGCCTGCACAAGGAGATCAGCTAGGGGCTGTTCACATAAAGGCGAATGTGATAAAGTAAAAGGATGAAGCTAACAATAGAACAATATGAGCAGATCAAAGAGTGGTTTCCCAAACAGCGGAAGCCAGCAAAAATCAGTAACCTGGAAGTGTTGAACGCAGTGCTGTACATCGTAGAAAACGGGTGCAAATGGAGGAGCCTGCCCAAAGAATACGGAGATTGGCATGTGATTTACGTCCGGGTAAACCGCTGGGCAAAAAAGGGCGTTCTGCAAGCAGTATTCCTGCATTTGCAGCAGTTGGGTATCATCCAGGTCCAAGTAAATGTGGTGAGCCTGGATTCCACCTGCATCAAGGTTCATCCAGATGGAATGGGTGCTTTGAAAAAAGTGGGCCTCAGTCCATCGGGAGAACACGAGGAGGATGGAATACCAAACTTCATATGGTCGCCGCATCTGATCGGGATGGGGTAGCGTTTGCATTGTCTGCTGGAAACTGCGGCGACGCTCCGGAAGGTCGTGCTCTCTTGCGGCAGCTCGGTCCGGTTCATCTGCTGATGGATCGGGCTTATGAAGGTGACGAAACGAGAGCCCTGGCTCTGGAGCTTGGGTATATCCCTGTCGTTCCACCGAAAAGGAACCGAAAAAATCCCTGGAGCTATAATGAGCAGTTGTACAAACAACGAAATCAGGTCGAGAGATTGTTTCGGCGTATCAAACGCTTTCGCCGCATTTTTACCCGCTATGATAAACTCGATGTTGTCTTTCTCGCCGTTGTCTATTTCGCGCTGATTATTGATGCCCTTATGTGAACAGAACCTAGCTCGTTTATTCGATTGGTTTGTTCGACACAAAAGGACACTTGATTTTTGGGGGTGCCACCCCCCCCCCCCGGAAACAGTAGATGCCGTGGGCTTTCAGCCCACGGCATCTATACTGTCTGCTAAAGTTGGCACCCCTTACCAGATTCGAACGCCCAACTGTTGTAATATTTCTTCTCTCCAT
>CAJUPS010000044.1 GCA_910588045.1 uncultured Oscillospiraceae bacterium
GCCAGTACCTCTGGCAGCCCTCCTACCAGGCCGGGGAGCCGGACCGTCTGTTCGGTTACGCCATCCACACCTCTCCCTACTTCCCCACCATCACCGCAGGCAAGCCCGCCATCGCTTTCGGCGATTACAGCTACTACAACATCGGCGACCGGGGGACCCGCTCCTTTGCCGAGCTGAAGGAGCTGTTCGCCGGGAATGGCATGGTGGGCTTTGTCGCCAAGGAGCGGGTTGACGGCAAGCTGGTGCTGCCGGAGGCGGTACAGCTTCTGACCATCAAGGCGGCTGCGAAGTGATGGACGATCTGCTGGCGAAGGTCAAGCTGAATCTCATCCTCGACCACGATGCGGATGATGCGCTGCTCACGCAGTACATCATCGCCGCCGTGGCTTATGCGGAGAGTTATCAGCATATCCCGGAGGGCAGCTACCAAACGGACCCCATGCCGCCCACTACGGAGCAGGCCGTCATCATGCTGGCCAGCCACTTCTATGAGAGCCGGGACGGGTCCACCGGGGGCTTTTTTGCCGACAACACCAACGCCGCGCAGCAGGTGTGGAACACGGTCAACCTGCTGCTGCGGCTGGATCGGGAATGGAAGGTGTAGCCGTGTCTTTTGGAAAAATGAACACGTTTATCAACATTGTGGAGCAGCGGAAAACCAAGGACGCGGAGGGCTTCGCCGCTACGGAGGACGTGGTAGTGGCCGACCTCCGGACGTACCGGGAGGGGCGGCACGGCAGCGAGAAGTGGGCCAACCGTGCCGCCTTCTCCGAAGCCACCGACCTGTTCCGGTTCCGCTGCATTCCTGGTGTGGAGATCACCACGGCAATGACGATCTGCTGCGGCGGGAAGAGATTCAATATCACCTCGGTGGAGGATGTGAAGGGCCGGGGGATGTATCTGGAGGTACTGGCAAAGGAGATGACCGCCAGTGGCTGAAGTGACCGTGAAGCTTCCAAACGAGTATCTGCGGAAGCTGTCCCGGATGGGCAAACAGACGGACGCCATCTGTGAGAAGATGCTGAAGGCAGGCGGCAAGGTGGTGGAGAACAAGATGCGCGATAACCTCCGGGCAGTTATCGGCTGGGACACACAGGAGCCGTCCCGTTCTACAGGAGAACTGCTGGAGTCCCTCGGTACGACCGAGGTGAAGCAAGACTTTGACGGCATCCTCAATGTAAAGGTGGGGTTCTCCGAGCCCCGTTCGGATGAGGAGAGCAACGCCAAGATCGCCAACATCATCGAGTATGGCAAGCACGGCCAGCCACCCAAGCCCTTTTTGAAACCCGCGCAGACCGCTACACGCACTGCCTGTGCGGATGCCATGCGGCAGGTATTCGAGGAGGAGGTGGGTAAGCTGTGAGCCTTCTGGCTGAGCTGAACGCTCTGGCGGAGGGCATCGGCATCCCCGTGGAGACTGGTGTGTTCACCGGGACCGCCCCGGATGAGTATCTGGTGCTGACTCCTATGGCGGATTCCTTCACCCTTTTTGCGGACAACAAGCCCCAGTATGATGTCCAGGAGATCCGTATCTCGCTCTATGCCAAGGGCAGCTACATGGAGCGGAAGGACCAGGTCGTCCGCGCACTGCTGACTGCGGACATTGACATCACAGACCGCCGGTACATCGCCCGCGAGGACGGCACCGGCTATTTCCACTACGCCATCGATGTGGCGAAATCTTACGAAATGGAGGCATGACCTATGGCTACGATTGGTCTGGACAGGCTTTTTTATGCGCCCATCACCGAAACCGCCGCCGGAGTGGAAACCTACGGCAAGCCTGCCCAGCTTGCAAAGGCCATCTCCGCAGACCTCTCCGTGGAGCTGGCGGAGGCCACTCTGTATGCGGATGACGGTGCGGCGGAGATCGTGAAGGAGTTCAAAAGCGGCAAGCTGACCCTGGGTGTGGACGATTTGGGGGCGGAGGCCGCATCTGTCCTTACAGGTTCCACCATCGACAGCAACCATGTGGTGATCTCTGCCAGTGAGGACGGCGGCAGTCCTGTTGCCATCGGCTTTCGGGCGGAGAAGGCCAACGGCTGCTACCGCTACTTCTGGCTCTACCGGGTGAAGTTCGGCGTCCCCGCCACCAACCTGGCGACCAAGGGGGATGGGATCGCCTTCTCTACGCCCACCATCGAGGGGACCATCCTGCGCCGGAACAAGCTGGATGCCAGCGGCAAGCACCCCTGGAAGGCAGAGGTCACCGAGGGGGACAAGGATGTTTCTGCCGCCACCATCACCGGCTGGTATGACGAGGTGTACGAGCCGTCCTATGCGGCAGAGGAGGTTTAACGATGGATACGGAACGCACTGCTGCCGTCAATATCGGCGGCGAGGAGTTCACGCTCCTCCTGACCACCAGGGCCACCAAGGAGATCGCCGCCCGGTACGGCGGACTGGAAAATCTGGGCGAGAAACTCATGAAATCCGAGAACTTTGAGATGGCGCTGGATGAGATCGTCTGGCTCATCACCCTGCTGGCAAATCAGAGCATCCTGGTACACAATCTGCGGCATCCGGATGACCGGAAGCCGGAACTGACTGCCGAGGCGGTGGAGCTGCTCACCTCCCCTACGACCTCGCCGGATGCAAAAACGCCATCATGCAGGCCATGTACCGGGGGACCAAGCGAAACGTGGAGAGTGAGCCGGATATAAAAAACGCACAGGCCGGGTAAGCAGTGACGAGCTGGTTACCCGGCTGCTCTATTACGGCGTGGCCCACCTCCACCTCTCCCAGAACGAGGTGTGGCTGACGCCTTTTGGCTTGTTGCTGGACCTGTGGGAGTGCCACCGCCAGTTCATGGGCTGGAGCAAGCCGAAGCAAAATCTGTCTATTGATGAGATCATTCCGGCTGGGTTCTGAAAGGGGGCGAGGTAGTTGGCAGATAATTGGGGATTGAAGATCGGTCTGGAGGGCGGGAAGGAGTTCAAATCCGCGCTGTCGGAAATCAACCAGTCCTTCAAAGTCCTCGGTTCCGAGATGAAGCTGGTGCAGTCCCAGTTCGACAAGAACGATACCTCTGTGGAGGCCCTCACCGCCCGGAATCAGGTGCTCAACAAGGAGATCGAGGCCCAGAAGCAGAAGATCGACACCCTCCGTGCCGCCTTGGACAACGCCGCCGAGTCCTTCGGCGAAAATGACCGCCGCACCCAGAACTGGCAGATCCAGCTCAACAACGCCGAGGCCGCTCTCAATAGCATGGAGCGGGAGCTGTCCGGAAACGAGGATGCCATCAAGGGCATGACAGACGAGATGGAGGCTGCCGGGGACAGCACTGGCGATTTTGCCGATGCCCTGGAGGACAGCGGAGACTCTGCGGAGGACGCCGGGGGAAAGTTCGAGAAGTTCAAGAGCGTTCTCGGCACCGTTGCCAAGGCCACCGCCGCTGCGGTCACCGCCATCGGCACGGCGGCTGTAGCAACCGGAAAGACCATCTGGGACATGGCGAACGAGACGGCCTCCGCCGGGGACAAGATTGATAAAACATCTCAGAAAATCGGCATCAGCGCGGAAGCGTACCAGGAGTGGGCCTATGTTTTCGAGCGCAGCGGGGCCAATGTGGATAATCTCCAGGCTGGTATGAAAACTCTGTCCGGGGTGATTACAGATGCCGCCAACGGCTCCAAGTCTGCCGCTGAGAAGTTGGATTCCGTGGGGTTGTCTATTGAGCAGCTCAACGGTTTGTCCCAGGAGGAGCAGCTAGACCTCGTTGTCTCTGCTCTCCAGGAGATGGGTTCCGGAGCGGAGCGCACTTCCGCGGCCACCGACCTCCTGGACAAGTCCGCCACCGACATGGCGGCAGTCTTGAACATGACCGCCGAGGACACCGCCGCGCTCCGGAAGGAGGCCCAGGACTACGGCATGGTCATGAGCAACGAGGCCGTTGCCGCCAGCGCCGCCTTTGAAGACAGTCTCAGCAGGCTCAATAACACCTTCGGAGGTCTGAAGAACCGGATCACCTCCGATATGCTCCCCGGTCTGGTCAGCATCATGGACGGCTTCTCCGACCTGATTACCGGAAACGACAACGCTGCGGAGGAGATCGAGAGCGGCGTCACATCCATGATTGAAAGCATCAGCACTATGATCCCACAGGTGGTCACATTGGTCGGTACGGTGGCCGAGGCGGTACTGGCCGGTGCGCCCGCCATCATCCAGTCTCTGGCCCAGGGTATTCTGGAGGCTGTACCAGAGCTGATGCCCACGCTTACAGAGGTCATCACCCAGCTCATCGCCGCCCTGGTGGAGCTGCTCCCTATGTTCATTGATGCCGGGATGCAGATTATTACCTCGCTGGTGCAGGGCATTGCCGAGTCCCTGCCGGAGCTGATCCCCCAGGTAGTGGAGATCATCACCCAAATCGTGCAGACCCTCATTGAAAATCTGCCGCTGCTGTTGGATGCCGCGCTCCAGCTCATCACGGGGCTGGCGGAGGGGCTGCTGGAAGCTATCCCGGTTCTAGTAGAGGCCCTGCCGGACATCATCACGGCGATTATTGAGTTCCTCTTAGGGGCGATACCCCAGATTATCGAGGCAGGGATACAGCTTCTGACCTCTCTGGTGGAGGCCCTCCCGGACATTATCGCCGCCATCGTGGAAGCCATTCCGCAAATCATCGAGGGCATCCTCACAGCCATCGTGGAGAGCATCCCACAACTGATTGATGCCGGTGTGGAGCTGCTGGTGGCTCTGATAGAGAACCTGCCCACTATTATTACGACCATCGTAGAAGCGATTCCCCAGATCATCTCCAGCATCGTGGAGGCACTGGTAGGGAACATCGACAAGATCATCGAGGCAGGGGTACAGCTCTTTGTGGCGCTCATCGAGAATCTGCCGACCATTATCGTGGAGATCGTCAAGGCCGTGCCGCAGATCATTGCCAGTATCGTATCCGCCTTCACTGATTCCATCCCCAACATCGTGGAAGTGGGTGTGAATCTGGTGAAGGGCCTCTGGGACGGTATCTCCTCCATGATCTCCTGGCTGTCGGACAAGGTGACGAGCTGGGTAGGCGGTCTGGTGGATGGCGTGAAGGGCTTCCTGGGCATCCACTCCCCGTCCACAGTGTTTGCCGGGATCGGCGAAAACATGGGCGCGGGCATGGGAGAAGGGTTCCTGGATGCCATGAAGGATGTAGAGCGCGATATGAAAAACGCCATCCCCACGAACTTTGACATTGACACTAATATTGGTGATGTCCCTGCCGCCGTTACCGGAGGCCACGCCTTCAACGTGACCATCCCGCTGACGCTGAACGGCTCCACCCTGGCCCGCATCCTGGCGGAGATACAGTGGACGCAGAACCAGGTCTACGTGCGGAACCTCGGCGTGGGATAGGAAGGGGGATCGTATGCAAATTGAAATCTACCAGGGAGCACCCAAGCTGTACGCTTTTCCCAGCGTCCTCTCCGCCGCCCTGACCGACCGTCTCTCTGGTGAGCGGACACTGGAGTTCTCCGTCCTGGCCTCCCGCTCCGAAAAGCTGGTTCCCGGCATGACGGCGCAACTGGAAGACCAGGTCTACGGCATTGTCCGGGTAGCGAGGCAGATCACCAACGGCCTGCCAGTCACCTCCGTCCAGTGTGAACACATCTCCTATCTGCTCAATGAGGAGCGGTACAACCTGGTCACTTTCGTCTACGAGGGAACGCCCCTGGGCGGTTTGAACCGGCTGCTCTCCGGGACGCCTTTCTCCGTTGGCGTGTGCGAGGCCGCGACCGATGTGGAGGTGGCCTTCACCGAAGGGGCGCTGAACCGCCGCAACGCCCTTATGCGGTTCAGCGATGCCTGTGGCTGTGAGGTGGAGTATGACGGATACAAGATCAACCTGCGTAAGCACCGGGGAAGTCTTGAGCGGAAAGTCCTCATGGACGGCAAAAACGTGACCGGCCTCTCTGTCACCTTGGACAGCCGGGAGGATACCCAGGCGTATGAGATTTCTCTTTTCAAGATGGCCGACCTGGAGGCCGGGGACGAGGTGAACATCACCTACTGGCCCATGGGCGTGGCGGTGGACACCAGGATCATCGCTATCACCTACAACCCGTTCTACCGCTACACCGTCCGGGTGGAGGTTGGCGACTATGTGCCGAACCTCCTCGCCGCCACGACTGACCGGATGGAGGGCATCAAACAGGAGTTCCGGGCGGCGAACGGGAAGCTGGAATCCACCATTCAGAAGATGGACGGGAGCCTGTCCTCCCTCACACAGACCGTTTCCGGCTTCGATGCCCGTATCAAGTCCGCCGAGGGAAACGTGGCCCAGTTGAGCCTGACCGTGGGCGGCTTCAACACCCGCATCACCGCCACCGAGGAAGGTCTGGAGGGTGCGGAGACACATATTTCTGCCATTGAACAGTACGCCAAAAGCATCCGCCTCTCCGTCACCAATGGCGAGACATCCAGCTCCTTCAAACTGACAGCGGATGGGACCACCCTCTCCAGCGGCGACATCAAGTTCACGGGGTACGTCACCTTTGCCGGGCTTTCCGGCGGCACGACCACCATCAACGGGGCCTGCATCAAGACCGGCATCATCTCCGCTGACCGCATTGACGTGAACAGCCTGAAGGTATCCAAAATCTATGACAGTTCCGGCGCAAAGACCGCCATTGACTGTTCCAGCACCGCGACCATGTACATCGGCGGCAACAACAGCACCAACGCCTACACAGAACTGCTCATCAAGGGGACGACCATCACCTTCAACCGCTGGGGCGACACGAATGAAGGTATCTCCATCCACAACACCTCGTCCTACTACATGAGGCCGGGGACTTCCAGCCTGTACAGCCTGGGCGATGCTACCCACCTCTGGGCCGGATGCTACACCAACAGCGTCACCATCACTCCCAACAGCGGTTCCCTCTACGGCATGACGCTGAACTATCTCGGCATCATTCCTGCTAAAAACGAGGAGTTGAATCTGGGCTCCAGCAGTTACAAATGGAATTTCTTGTATGTGTACGGCATCATGCTGGACGGTCTGCGCATCTATGGAAACCGGGTGAACTATAGCGCGGATATCTATGCTTCCATGAACAGCAGCAAGCAGTTCGCCCCGCAGTCGAGCAGCGGGTACTACCTGGGCAGTTCCACCTATCCTTGGCAGTATGCCTACATCACCAATCTGTATATCAATGGGACGCAGTTCAAGCCCGGCGATTATGCCACTACTAGTTCGCTGAGCAGCTATGCAACCACCAGTTCTCTCGGCAGCTATGCAAAAGCGTCCTCAATCTACCGGCTATACGCTGGCGGCAGCACTACCAGCTACTATCTCACCTACAACAGTTCCCGCCAGCTTCTCCCCAGCCACACCGGTTCCAGCTACGGCTCCTATATCGGCTCCAGCAGCTACCCATTCTACTGGGGCTACTTCACCGGACTGACCGTGCAGGGCGGGACGCTGAATCTAGGCAACAGCTCCGCCTACCTGGGGTTCTTTGGCGTGACCGCCCAAAGGAGGAAAAGCGTCAGCACGGTGTCCACATCCGCGACCCTGTCCAGCGCCATCACCGGCATCAACAATATCATCAACGCCCTGAAATCTTATGGGCTATTCAGTTAAGGAGGAGATCATTTTGAAAACGACCATGCGCACCATCGTTCTGGCGATACCGGCCCTGTCCAAGCTGGCCGCTGGCGATCTGAGCCTGCGGCTGGCCTATCGGCTCAAGCGCAGCATCGATGCCATCCAGAAGGAGGCGGATTTCTTTTCCCAGCAGCGGAAGAAGATCCTGGACAAGTATGGCACACCGGATGAGCGCGGCGACTACACCTTTGAGGACGGCCAGGAGGCGAAGGCAATCACCGAGCTGGACGAACTGCTGGAGCTGGAGGTCACGCTGGACATCCAGATGATGGTTATCCCCATAACGGAGGAACTGCGGCTCTCCGTCAACGACATAGAAACAATGGCTCCCTTTGTGGAGTTCAAGGAGGAGGAGTAACATTATGAAGGAGTTCTGGAACATGGTACAACTGGTATTTGCCGCCGTTGGCGGCGGGCTGGGGTACTTCCTGGGCGGCTGCGATGGCCTGCTCATCACGCTGGTGGTTTTCGCCGCAGTGGACTACATCACGGGCGTCATGTGCGCCATCTCCGACCGGAAGCTCTCCAGCGAGGTAGGCTTCCGTGGCATCTGCCGGAAGGTGCTGATCTTTGTTCTGGTGGGCGCGGGGCATATCCTGGACACGCAGATCATCGGTGATGGAAGCATCCTCCGCACGGCGGTGATCTTCTTCTACCTCTCCAACGAGGGTGTGTCCCTGCTGGAGAACGCCGCCCATCTGGGCTTGCCCATTCCGAAGAAGCTGCGAGATGTTTTGGAGCAGCTCCACGACCGGGCGGAGGGCGGTGAGGACGAATGAAGCTGGTGCAGTCGTTCCTCACAAAGAATCCCTGCTTCACCGCTGGTCGGAAGATTACGGTCAAGGGCCTGATGCTCCATTCGGTCGGCTGTCCCCAGCCAAAAGCCGAGGCGTTCATCCAGGATTGGAACCGGCCTGATTTCAAAAACGCCTGCGTCCACGCTTTCATTGATGGGAATGATGGGATGGTGTATCAGACGCTCCCCTGGGATCACCGTGGCTGGCACTGCGGCGGCAGCGGCAACAACACCCATATCGGAGTGGAGATGTGCGAACCACCCTGTATCCGCTACGCCGGAGGCTCTACATTCACTTGTTCCGATTTTGCCGCCGCCCGCGCTGTGGCATGCACCACCTATCAGGCGGCGGTGAAACTGTTTGCCATGCTGTGCCAGCAGTACGGCCTTGACCCACTGGCGGACGGGGTGATTCTCTCCCACCGGGAGGGCCACGCCAGGGGCATCGCCTCCAACCACGGCGACCCGGAACATCTCTGGACCCAGCTTGGGATGCCCTACACCATGGATATTTTCCGGGCAGACGTGACTGCTGCGATGTCTCCACAGCAGACGCCGGAAACGGATAGCACACCCGCGGCCTGGTCCAAAGGGGCTGTGGAGTGGTGCGTTTCCAATAAGTATCCTTCAGGGCGGCAGCGGTGGTGACCTCATGCTCCGCTCCCCGCTGACCCGTGAACAGTTCTGCGTCATGCTCAAGCGGTATCACGATCTTACCACAGAATAGCGGCGATTGCCAATAACCAGGGGGGATAGTTGTGTCCCCGTGGTTATTGCTTTCGCGGATTTTTGCAGCCCGCCGGGATTTCTTTTGAAATTCTGGCAGGCTTTTTCTTTTGTAGTGGTTAATCCATGACCTCTCCCGTGGCTGTATTGTGAAAGAACTTTTTTGAAAGAGGTACAGCTATGGCTTCCAAAAAGACGAGTGAGATACTGGAGTTGCGGCGGCAGGGGTTGGGCTATAAGACCATCGCCGCCATCACCGGGTATTCGGTCAACACGGTCAAATCCACCTGCCGCAGGCATCCGCCGGTCAATGAAAAAGTCTGCCTCCAATGCGGGGCCAAGGTGGAGCAGACTCCCCATCGGAAGGAAAAGAAGTTCTGCTCGGACAAGTGCCGCATGGCGTGGTGGAAGGATCACCCGGAGCGGATGGTTCGGAAGGCGTTTTACCATCTGGTATGCGCCCACTGCGGCCAGCCCTTCGAGAGCTACGGCAACGACCACCGCAAATACTGCTCCCGCGCCTGTTATGACGCGGCACGGCGGAAGGGGGTGGGATGATGGACTTTGCCGACCGCCTCGCCGCCTACCAAGCGGCCATGAGCCTCGCCAGGGATATGCTCCGCCAGGGCATTATCACCGAGAGGGAGTACGCTGAAATCGATACAATTATGACCAAAAAGTACGGCCTGTCTTTGGGTAGCATTTTTCGCACTATCGCTTGATAAATCTGCGGTTTAGAGCGAATATGTGACCACCAAGGAGGTGATTTTTTGGAAAGGATCGTTCAACGGGTGAGGAATATCCCCGTCCAGCCGAAGGCCCTGCGGGTAGCCGCCTACGCCAGAGTGTCCTCCGGTAAGGACGCCATGCTCCACTCCCTGTCGGCCCAGGTCAGCTACTACAGTGATCTCATCCAGAACCACCCAGGCTGGCTCTACTGCGGGGTATTCGCTGACGAGGCGCTGACCGGCACGAAGGAGGACCGCGCCGAGTTCCAGCGTCTGCTGGCTGAGTGCCGCGCCGGGAACATCGACCGCATCGTCACGAAGTCGATCTCCCGGTTCGCCCGGAATACGGTGGTGCTGCTCCAGACCGTCCGAGAATTGAAAGTTCTGGGCGTGGATGTATATTTCGAGGAACAGAACATCCACTCCATGAGCGCGGACGGGGAGTTGATGCTCACCATCCTGGCATCCTACGCCCAGGAGGAGAGCCTCTCCGCCAGCGAGAACCAGAAATGGCGGGTGCGGAAAAATTTTGAGGACGGGAAACCCTGGTCCGGCAGTGTCTTGGGGTACAAATATGTGGATGGGGTCTATGTCGTTAAGCCGGATGAGGCAAAAATTGTGCGGGAGATTTTCGCTGGTTACCTCTCCGGACTGGGCATCGAGGCTATCATGAAAAAACTGAACACCGAAGGCAAGACTACCCGCAACGGCAACGCCTGGACAAAGACCTGCGTCCGCAGGGTGTTGGGGAACTACTCCTATACCGGCAACCTGCTTCTTCAAACCACATTTCAGGAGAACCACATCACGAAAAAGACGCTCCCAAACTGTGGTGAACTGCCTATGTACCACGCCGAGAACACACACAAGGCCATCGTCAGCATAGAGGACTACCGGGCGGTGCAAACGGAGATGGCCCGCCGCTCTGCCAAGCACAACAAGACCAAGCGCGGCCCTGCGAAGTATCCCTTTACCTCGCTCATCGTCTGCGGCACCTGCGGCAAGGGCTACCGGCGCAAGATGACCCGTACCGGGCCGGTGTGGATTTGCAGCACCTTCAATGTCTACGGCAAAGCGGCCTGCCCTTCCAAGCAGATACCAGAGGGAACGCTGGAGAAAGCCGCTGCGGAGGTGCTGGGGCTGGATGCCTTTGACGTAAATGCCTTCCGCGATAAAATAACGGCTATCCGGGCCGTGGGGAACAACACATTGGTATTTCTGTTCAAGGACGGCACTCAAACCGTTAAACAGTGGGCAGACCGCTCCAGAGCGGAAAGCTGGACCCCGGAGATGAAAGCCGCCGCCAGAGAATTTGCGAAGAAAGGACAGGCGATGAGATTATGCCAGCAGCAAGAACAGTAACAGTCATTCCGCCGACTATTGATATTTTCACCCACGCCCCTTCGGTGGCGGCGAGAAAACGGCGGACAGCAGGGTACGCCCGCGTTTCTACCGGCAGCGATGAGCAGTTCACCAGCTATGAGGCGCAGATCGACTACTACACCAAGTACATCCAGAATAACCCGGAGTGGGAATTTGTCCGAGTCTACACAGACGAGGGTATTTCAGCGACCAATACCCGCCACCGCCAAGGATTCAATCAGATGGTAGCGGATGCCCTCGCCGGGGAGATCGACCTCATCGTCACCAAGTCGGTGAGCCGGTTCGCCCGGAACACAGTGGACAGCCTGACCGCCATTCGCACCCTCAAGGAAAAAGGTGTGGAGGTCTACTTCGAGAAGGAGAATATCTGGACCTTCGACAGCAAGGGCGAATTGCTCCTCACCATCATGTCCTCACTGGCCCAGGAGGAGAGCCGCTCCATTTCGGAGAACGTCACCTGGGGTCAGAGAAAGCGGTTCGCGGACGGCAAGGTCAGCCTTCCCTACAAGCAGTTCCTCGGCTACGAAAAAGGGGAAGATGACATTCCTGTGGTGGTAGAGGACGAAGCCAAGATCGTCCGCCGCATTTTTGCCCTGTTCATGGCGGGCAAAACACCCTACCAAATCGCCAAGATTCTCACAGCGGACGGCATTCCGACCCCTGCGGGAAAAACGAAATGGGGGACCACCACAATATCCTCCATTTTGACGAATGAAAAATACAAGGGGGCGGCGCTCCTTCAAAAGCGGTTTACCGTAGATTTTCTGGAGAAGAAGATGAAGGTCAACGAGGGCGAGGTGCCACAGTATTACATTGAGGAAAGCCACCAGCCCATCATTGACCCGGCAGAGTTTGATAAGGTGCAGGCCGAGTTTGCACGGCGCAAAGGGCTGGGCCACCGCTACAGCGGCGGCAGCATCTTCGCCTCCCGCATCGTCTGCGGCGACTGCGGCGCTTTCTACGGCCCCAAGGTCTGGCACTCCAACAGCAAGTACCGCCGCGTCATCTGGCAGTGTAATGAAAAGTTCAATGGCGAGAAAAAGTGCGCCACCCCGCATCTGCGGGAGGAGGACATCAAAGCCCGGTTCCTGGCGGCGTTCAACAAACTGCTGGGCAGCAAAGATGCTCTGCTGGAGGACTGCCGCCTGATGCAGACCGCCCTCACTGACTGCTCCGCCATTGACGCGGAACTGGACGGGCTGCTCCAGGAAATCGAGGTGGTCACGGAGTTGACCCAGCGGTGCATCCAGGAGAACGCTCGGAGCGCCCAGAGCCAAGAGGAATACACCGAGCACTACAACGGCTATGTCGCCCGGTACGAATCGGCAAAGGCCAGGGCGGATGCCCTCCAGGAGCAGAAAAAGCAGCGGCAGGCCAAGGCCGATGCCATTGGTGGCTTTATGTTTGAACTGGCCGAGCGCGGCGATGCCATCACCGAGTTTGATGAGAGACTCTGGCTGGCGGTGGTGGAGAGGGCCACAGCTTACCACGATGGGCGGCTGGTGTTCAGATTCCAGAATAGCAGCGAAATAGATGGCTGATACAAGCAAAATCCCCGTTGATTCTTTCAAATGGAATCAGCGGGGATTTACATTGTGTCCATCAATTCAAGGAGCAGATTTTTCTGCCGATCAGTCAGAGAACTCCACTTCGCAAACAGCGTCTGCTGCTCCTCGGTCAGCTCCAACGGGTTTCCCTCTGAAAAGAACTGTGCTAAAGTGATGCCAAATGCTCTGCATACTGCCTCCAGAGTAGGCAGCGTGGGAGCATTGTTCCTGTTGAACATATTTGTAACGGTGGAGTGGGACAGGCCGGACTCCTTCGCCAGCCGATAGTCAGTCCAGCCCCGTTCTTCCATTAATTTTTTGATCTGCTTTTGTGCGTCCAAGCCGTCACCACCCATCTGTAACTATTATAATTCCCGAAACGGTGCTATAATAGGCAAGATAGGTAGATAGGTACACTCCCTAAAGGGATATACAGTTTATCTGGCTCTCTGCCGGGGAATACTGATTATTGCGAGGAGGCCAGTATGGAAAAACCGAAAACTTTATTTGAACGCTTGGCCCGTCAGCGGGGTATCACAGTGGAAGAAATGCGGGCCATCATCTCGGCCCGTATAGAGCAAGGGATGAATGACCCGAACCCGGTAAAGCGGGCATCCTGGGAGCGGATACCACGGGCTGGGAACATCCCAACCCCGGAGGAGTGGCTCCGATATGCGGTGGAGCAGTTAGAGAAGGATGGGCGCGGCGATCTGCTGCGCTGGTATCCGAATCTTTGACTTGCACCCTTTGCATTAACCCCTTACACAAGAGCTGAGTTGTTTTATAAATCCTAACTTGCTCGTTGACCTACTCACAGTTTTGTGATACATTATCAATATAAAAGTAGGAGATGATCATATGAAAATAGAAAATGCTATCAATGCGGCTCTAAGTGGACAGGCAATTCTTTTTGCAGGTTCTGGGTTCTCCCATGGTGCCAAAAATATATTTAATAAACCATTTCCTGTTGGGAACGGATTGAGGGACACCATAGCAGATGGTTGCGGGGCATCAAAAGACAGACCTCTGGCTACTGTTGCTCAATTTTATACCCTAAATCAAGGAGAAGATAAACTGATAGAATTGCTAAAAAAAGAATTCAGCGTTTTACATACAGAGTCATGGCATCAGACGGTGTTGTCCATTCCATGGAAAAGAATATATACAACAAACTATGATTCTGTTATAGAAATCGCTGCACGAAAAAATGGAATTGCTTTAACTACCATAGTTCCCTCTATGCGTATTGAGAGTAATTCTATTGACAACATATGTGTCCACTTAAATGGCCATATCGATTTTCTAAATAGAGATACCATAAATAGTGAGTTCAAATTAATGGACACGAGCTATTCTTGTGAATCGCTGGAAGGTGGAGAATGGTTTGAGTTGTTCAAATCTGATTTGCAGATAGCAAATGCAATAATCGTTATTGGATACTCGATGCAATTTGATTTAGACATTAAGCGACTTCTCTCGTCTCCTAAAATAAAGGATAAAGTTATTTTTATTAGTGCGCCAAATCCAAACCCGATAGATGAAGCCTTACTCAAACAATATGGGTCATGCGAATTTATCGGGATTGAGGGATTTGCTAATGCAGTTTCCACGCAAAAAGGAACCTTTGCTCCGCCTGTGACAACTCATCGATTTACAAATTTTATCTACGAATATAAGCAGCAGCTCAAACCGGAGAGCATATCATTTCCTCAAATTAGCAGCTTCTACTGTAAAGGGGAATTTATTCGCAGCCTTATGCAGAAGAAGCATGGCGAATATCAATATGTCATCATGCGAATGGCTGTAGATGCTGTACTCCGCGATTATCCGAATAAGGAAGTTTTTCTGGCTTTGTCGGATTTAGGTAATGGCAAAACCATGTTTTGTGAGTTGATCCGCAACGAGTTGCGCGAACATGAAGTAGATGTATTTATTTTTAACAAAGCCAATCAAAATCTTTCAACAGAGGCCGAACAGATTTCGTCAATTCGAAATCGTCGATGTGTGGTGATAATTGACAATTACAAGAACAAATTAGATGTACTATCTGCATTTAAATACCTTGATAAACGTAATATCACTTTTATCCTAACAGCAAGAAAGTCCCTTAATCCAAGTTATCATACATTAACAAGTAGCCTTGGAGTCCAACAGTCAGACATTAGACCAATCTATTTAGATGTACTGCACTCTCAAGATGTACGGTCTTTACGTTCCGTAATACAGACCAATAAGCTCTATTTTAAAGCTCTTACGGAATCGGACTCCATCGAAGAATACATACAGGAACACTGCCATTCGCATTTTGCTGATTTCCTTTTAGATGCATATCAATCTTCGGATATTGAGCAGCGCATCATTGAAGCTTGGAATAACTTTTCAGGTTCAAGCATGCAAATTCAGCATTTGGCAGTTTTAGCATTGATGAAGTCTGTTATGGGAATTGATTTCAACTTTACGGAAATGCTAAATCTATTGAAGATTGACTTTGTGCTATTAACAGCAAAAGACAATATATTTATAAGAGAATTTTTCAATCTGGATGATGATGATGTCACTGTAAAATCTTCTGTTGTTGCACGCGAACTGTTGCGTTCTGTAATTGGCATAAAGAATTTAATTGAAACAATGAAAGTTGTTATAGAAGCAGCTAATCAAATATATAAATCAAATAAAGTGTACTTGGAATTACTGAAAAATCTGGTATCACACTCTCATTTTAGGATGTTTCCAAGAACCTTCGAGAATGCAAACGCTGTCATCGACTTCTATGATAATCTTAGGAATCTTTCTTTCTGTCAAAACAACTCCTTCTATTGGGAACAATTTGCAGTTGCCTCTATAGATATTTGCGATTTTTCGACAGCATACCAATGTATTGAAAATGCTTTTGCAATTGCAAAGAAAATTCCTGGCTTTGTTCCATTCCACATTGAAAATATTAAGGCGAATTGCTTAATTGAAAATTTGCTATTTGATGCATCTCAAGGATACCCACCCAGTCCTGATGATGCAATCGAGACTTTAGTGGACGCCCATGAATGTTTAATTAGGCATTTGAGACACCCAGACAACAATGTCAGTTACACATTTAGTACAGCAGTAAAATATGCAAAGATTTATGAATTGTATAAGAATGATTTTGATAGCCGAGGGAAAAGCATTTTCACAGAGAAAAAGATTGTAATATTAAATCATATGAAAGAATATATAGATGATTTGGCTTTTCAGTCGGATTCTCAACTCAAAAGATGGATACAAACATTGGAGTCCTGCAAATTTGATAAATAGTTTAGTTATAACTAAACATCTGCTGCACCCCCTATAAAAACTGCACCCTCTTTGAGTAGGGGTGTGAATTTGTATCAGATATAGCCACCTTCGCCAAGATAAGTTGACAGACCGCCAAGGGGTGGTCTGTCAACTTTTTATATACGGAATATGACAAACTCGTTGTGCCGCAGTGGTTTCACTGCGGTATGTTTATTTTCAAAGGAGGATCACAATGAACGCAATTCAGAAAAGCCAAGCAATCAAAGCCGGACTGCGGAAGGGCTTTCAGGACGGTAGTTCCAAAATGGCAAGGTGCAAATGCTATGGGTACACGCTCGGTTCCAATGGGGAGTTGGAGATAAATCCGGATGAGGCCAAAGTGGTTCATTGGATATTTGAGCGGTACCTTGCCGGTGACAGTCTGGGCAAAATCGCTGCTGGGTTAGAACGGTTGGGCATTCCCTCCCCCACCGGCAGATCCAAGTGGAATCGGGAAGCAATCGACAAGCTACTTTCCAACGAAAAATACACATGGCAAGTAATGCTCCAAAAAACAATTAGCACTGGCGCTGTACAAACAGAAAATGATGGCCTCATGGATCGGTATCTTTACACCGACACTCATGAGGCCATTATTTCTGATGAGATGTTCAATGCAGTTCAGGAAAAAAAGCAGAAGCGGAGCAAAGCCCTGGAAAATAAGTTTGCTATTGGGCTGGCATTCTGATAAAATTAAAAAGAGAAAATTGTCGTAGGGAGTGCTGCTTTGCAAACGCTGATTAAAACCCCCGATGCTGCGAATAGGCTTCCTGCTGCAGAGAAACACCTTCGGGTCGCTGCTTACTGTCGAGTCAGCATACGGCAGGAGGAACAGGGCGGCAATATTGAGCAGCAGGAGCAATATTACACGCAGGTTATATCCAATCATCCGAATTGGACGAATGCGGGCGCTTTCGTTGAGCGGGTATCAGGGCTGCACATGAAAAACAGGTCAGAGTTTCATGCTATGATGAAGCTCTGCCGCCGAGGTAAAGTTGATTTGATCCTCGTCAAATCATTCAGTCACTTTGGACGCAACACACTGGATATGCTGCGAGCACTTCGGGAACTCAAAGACTTAGCTGTAGATGTCTACTTTGAGAAAGAAAACCTGTGGCTCCATGATGAGCGCATAGAGATGCTGATCGCGGTGTTTGGTGCCTTTGCCCAAAGCGAGAGCGAGAACATGAGTCAGAATATCCGCTGGGGTGTGGGGCAGGGATTCCGGATGGGGACTTCCGGGTATGCGGATTTTGTGTGTTATGGATACAAGTGGGGCGATGATGGTCGGTTGGCTATTGACGAGCCGGATGCGGAAATTGTCCGCAGGATATTCCCAATGCGGGCAGAGGGAAAAAGCCTTGGTGCGATATCTGACTGGCTCTATGAAAGCAAGATACCTTCCTTAACAGGCAAGGGTCATTGGAGTCGGGAGACTGTTAATAAACTGCTTTGAAATGAAAAATATACCGGGGATGCGCTACTTCAGAAGGCATTTGTGAAGGACGTGCTGATGGGCAAACAGTTCAAGAATCAAGGAGAGTTGGAACGGTATCTCATACAGCAACATCATCCGATGATTGTGAGAGAAGTTGTTTGGGCAGGTGAATCCAGATCGCATATTGGATTAGGGGGTGTTCACATAAAGACGAATGTGAACATCCCCTAATGAATGCAATGTACGGTTCAGCTTATTCATAAGAACCGTGTACTTGTTGAGCGGCACAAATTCTTCGAACATTTCACAAATCAAATTTACTGCATACGACATAATAGCTGGGACAGTAACATAGTAGTAATCCGAAAAACTTCTAAGGAAAGTTTCATCTACGAAAATAAAGTTAAGGTTACCGGGCTCAGTTTTGGAGAGTTTATATTTAGTAGTTATCAAATGATTGGCATTGTTCCATATATGCTCTAAACTTGTTTCGCTTGCCTTGTTGTAACGAAAATCGAAAAAACTGCTCATCTTGCAGTTTTCTTCAATCATTGAAGTGTGTTCCCGGACTTTCTCTTTGGTAATAACCAAGTCCTCTGGTTTTCCGTTTTCAAGCAAATCAAGTATGCCTTTTCTATTCTTCACGATAACCATGTGTTAAGAGCCACTCTTGCCAATTTTCAACTTGCTCAAGTTCTTCATGTTCACCACTATCGAAATTAATGCTGACGCCTGTCATTTTCTTTTCGTCTGCATATTTTAATATACTTACCAACACATCATTGCAGTATGTCAAATAGTTGTGCTTAAAATAGTGCTTTGGCTCAATTTGAAAAGTAAATTCCGAATGTAGCTCTTTATTCTTCATACGATTGGCTCCCCAATTCAATTTTGCATCTACAAGGTTACTTGGGGAAAATCCCCTAAATTCCGATTGAAAATATAAGAGCATTACAACATATTTGTAGCAATCATTATTAGGTTCTGTTCACATAAGGGCATCAATAATCAGCGCGAAATAGACAACGGCGAGAAAGACAACATCGAGTTTATCATAGCGGGTAAAAATGCGGCGAAAGCGTTTGATACGCCGAAACAATCTCTCGACCTGATTTCGTTGTTTGTACAACTGCTCATTATAGCTCCAGGGATTTTTTCGGTTCCTTTTCGGTGGAACGACAGGGATATACCCAAGCTCCAGAGCCAGGGCTCTCGTTTCGTCACCTTCATAAGCCCGATCCATCAGCAGATGAACCGGACCGAGCTGCCGCAAGAGAGCACGACCTTCCGGAGCGTCGCCGCAGTTTCCAGCAGACAATGCAAACGCTACCCCATCCCGATCAGATGCGGCGACCATATGAAGTTTGGTATTCCATCCTCCTCGTGTTCTCCCGATGGACTGAGGCCCACTTTTTTCAAAGCACCCATTCCATCTGGATGAACCTTGATGCAGGTGGAATCCAGGCTCACCACATTTACTTGGACCTGGATGATACCCAACTGCTGCAAATGCAGGAATACTGCTTGCAGAACGCCCTTTTTTGCCCAGCGGTTTACCCGGACGTAAATCACATGCCAATCTCCGTATTCTTTGGGCAGGCTCCTCCATTTGCACCCGTTTTCTACGATGTACAGCACTGCGTTCAACACTTCCAGGTTACTGATTTTTGCTGGCTTCCGCTGTTTGGGAAACCACTCTTTGATCTGCTCATATTGTTCTATTGTTAGCTTCATCCTTTTACTTTATCACATTCGCCTTTATGTGAACAGCCCTTAAGATTTTCCAAACCTGCAAAACCGCGTCAAAAAACTATGGAAAATCACAAACAGTTGTGCTATCATAGAACATGATTATAAAATGAGGAGGCTATGCCGTGTCTCTACTGAATGCTCTGCTCCTGGGAATCATCCAGGGCGTGACAGAATTTCTGCCTATTTCCAGCTCGGGCCATCTCTCCATTGCCCAGAACCTGCTTGGCCTGGGGATGGAGGGCGCCGACGACGTGTTTTTTGGCGTACTGCTCCACCTGGGCACCCTAGGGGCGGTTTTCGCCGCCTATTGGCCGGACATCCGGGAGATGGTCCTGGAATTTATCCAAATGATCCGGGATGTGGCCGGGAGAACGGCGCCTAAGAAGATCCCCCCCGCCCGCCGGATGATCCTGCTCATCGTGGTGGGCACCCTGCCCCTGTTCCTCATTCTTCCCATCAAGGACGTGGTGGAGGGCCTGTACAGCAACACCTTCTTCGTCGGAGGCGCCCTGCTGGTCACCGCGCTGCTTCTCTATTTCTGCGACCACACCGGGAAGGGTAAAAAGAACGTGCGCACCGCCACCATGGCCGACGCGCTCCTGGTGGGCGTGGGCCAGGCCATTGCCACCTGCCCCGGCATCTCCCGCTCCGGCATGACCATCTGTATGGGCTGCTTTCGGGGCTTTGAGCGGAAATTCGCCGTGCGCTTTGCCTTCCTGCTGTCCATCCCCGCCGTCCTGGGGGCCAATATCCTCCAGATCAAGGACGTGGTGGAGGCTGGCGGTATCGACGTGAAGCTGCTGCCCGCCTACATACTCGGCGTCGCGGCGGCGGCTGTCAGCGGCTATCTCTCCATCCGCCTGGTGCGGATGGTGGCGGACAAGGGCAAATTCGGCTCCTTCGCCTACTACTGCTGCGCGGCGGGGTCCCTCACGGTGATCCTGAGCATTTTCAGGGCTCTCAATATGCTGCCCTGGCTCAAGTGATCGCTTACATAGGAGAGAGAAATGATGACAAAAGAACTATGGGACGCCTATGACCGGGAGGGGAACCTCCTGGGCTTTGACCTGGTCCGGGGCGAGCCCCTGCCTGAAGGCGTCTATCATCTGGTAGTGGAGATCCTGGCCGTCACCAACGACGGGCAGGTCCTGCTCACCCAGCGGCATCCGGATAAGCACTGGGGCGACCTCTGGGAATATACCGGCGGCGGCGTCCTCAAGGGTGAGACGCCGGAGGCGGGCGCTCTCCGGGAACTGCGGGAGGAAACGGGCATCGCCGTCTCTCTGGAGGACCTGCTCCCTGTCTACAGGGACAGCTCATGGGAGGGGCAGCCTTCCATCTACCACAGCTTTGTGGCATTCTTTGACCCGGCGGAGCAGACCATCCGCCTCCAGAAGGGCGAAACGGTGGACTACACCCTCCTGCCCTACGAGGCGTTCAAGCGGTTTTTGCTGGAGGAGCGGTTCGTGGACGTGGTCCGCCGCCGCTTCCTGGCCCACCAGGATGCCTTCGACCGGATCATCCAGGCGCATTTCAGATAAAAGAGGGAGAACCATGGCGACAACACGAAAGAAAACCACATCCGGCGCAAGAAGCGGGAGTAAAAGCGGCGCTTCCCGTTCCGGGACTGCCTCCCGCTCCCGCGCCCCTGCCAAGAACACCAAGCGCCCCATCCGCCGCGAGGTGGGCGGGATGGTCATGCTGCTGCTGGCGCTGATTGTCCTGGTGAGCTACTTTACCGGCGACGGCTGGCTGATCGAACTGATTCCCAAAGCCCTCAAGGGCCTCTTCGGCGTGGGGTACTACCTCACGGTCCCCGCCCTGCTGGCGGCGGCCTGGGTGCTGCTGAACCACCGGGGCCGTCCCGTGGCCCTGCGGACGGCCTGCGCCCTGCTGACCCCCTACCTCTTCGGGGGCGTATGCCACATGCTCTTCTGCAAGCTGGACCTCTCCGACCCGGCGGGGCTCTTCCCCACCCTGTGGGAGACGGGCTTTACCTTGGAATCCGGCGGCGTCCTCTCCGGGGGCACCGCCCACGGCTTTATGGCCGTGCTGGGCAAACCCGCATCGGTCATCGTCTTTATCGTCCTGCTGCTGACCCTGCTGATGGTGGTGTCCCAGGTGACCCCGGCCATGCTGGCGGAGCTGTGGCGGGAGCGGGAGGACTACGACGAGGAGGACTATCCCGAGCCACCCCCCCGCCGCGCCGCTCCGCCGAAAAAGGCGCCCCCTCCCCGGCAGCCCGCCAAGGCCCGGTCCGTCATCGACATCCCCCTGGACGGCAAGCCCCTGGGCGGCGGTCCCGCCGTCCCGCCGGAGGAGGCGCTGGAGCCAAAGCCGGAGCGGAAGAGCTTCTTCCAGCCCCGCGAGAAGGAGAAACCGACGCCCGCCGACGTACTGGCCGCCCACCAGGAGCCGGAGCCCGTCCCGGACCCCGAGCCTGTTCCCGACCCCCCGGCGGAGCCGGTCCCCGCGCCCATCCCCGACCCGCTCCCCGAGCCCGAGCCCACCCCGCCCCAGCCCGACCCGGAACCGGACCCCCCGCCCCCGCCGCAGGAGGAACGCCGTCCGAAGAAGCGCAACGCCGCCGAGGAGCTGGAGGACGCCACGGCCCAGGTGACGGCGGAGATCGCCAGCACCCTGGCCAACCGCGGGGACGAGTACAGCTATCCCCCCATCACCCTCCTGGAGGAGAACGTCCAGGACAACTACATCGAGGCCGGGGCGGAGCTGCGCTCCACCTCCCTGCGCCTGGCGGACACCCTGCGCAGCTTCGGCGTGGACGCCGCCTCCGGCGACGTCATCCGGGGCCCGGCCATCACCCAGTACGAGTTCACCCTGGCCCAGGGCGTGAAGCTCAGCAAGGTCACCAACCTGGCCGACGACATCGCCCTGGCCCTGGGCGCGGTGGGCGTGCGTATCGCCCCCATCCCAGACAAGAGCTCCGTGGTGGGCATCGAGGTGCCCAACCGGACGGTGAGCCCGGTGCTCATCCGGGACGTGATCGAGTCCCGCACCTTTGTGGGCCACAAATCCCAGGTGTCCTTCGCCGTAGGCCGGGACATCAACAACCGGGACATTGTGGGCGATATTGCCAAGCTGCCCCACCTGCTCATTGCGGGCACCACCGGTTCCGGTAAATCGGTGTGTACCAACTCCCTGATTATCAGCCTGCTCTATAAATCCAGCCCCCAGGATGTCCGCTTCATCATGGTGGACCCCAAGATGGTGGAGCTGGCCCCCTATAACGGCATTCCCCACCTGCTCATCCCCGTGGTCACCGACCCGAAGAAGGCCGCCGGGGCCCTCCAATGGGCGGTCTACGAGATGATGAAGCGCTACAAGACCTTCTCCGAGCTGGGCGTGAAGAAGCTGGAGGAGTACAACGCCCTGGCCCTCCAGCGGGAGGACGTGCCCCACATGGCGTCGGTGGTGGTGGTCATCGACGAGCTGGCGGACCTGATGACGGTGGCCGCCAAGGAGGTGGAGGAGTCCATCTGCCGGGTGGCCCAGATGGGCCGCGCCGCCGGGATGCACCTGGTCATTGCCACCCAGAGCCCCCGGGCCGACGTGATCACCGGCCTGATGAAGGCCAACATCCCCAGCCGGATCGCCTTCGCGGTGAAGGACGCCATCAACTCCCGGATCATTCTGGACGCCACCGGTGCGGAGAAGCTGGTGGGCCGGGGCGATATGCTCTACGCCCCCATCGGCAGCAGCAAGCCCCTCCGGGTCCAGGGCTGCTACATCACCCCGGAGGAGATCGAGCGGGTGGTCCGCTTCGTCAAGTCCACCGGCGAGGCCCAGTATTCCGACGAGGTCATCCGGAAGATCGAGGAGAACGTCCAGGAGAAGGAGCGCAAGAGCGGTTCCCCCTCCCCCGATGGCGAGCCGGAGGCCGACGAGGGCGCCGACGAGCTGCTCCCCGCCGCCGTGGAGGTCATCCTGGAGACCGGCCAGGCGTCGGTATCCATGCTCCAGCGCCGGTTGAAGCTGGGCTACTCCCGGGCCGCCCGCCTGGTGGACCAGATGGAGCAGAAGGGCTACGTGGGGCCCTTCGAGGGCTCCAAGCCCCGGCAGCTGCTGATTACCCGGGAAAAGTGGGCGGAGATCAAGATGGGCGGGAGCGCCCCTGTGTCCTCTCCGGATTCGGATGACGACGCCCCGTGGGAGGAGGAATAAAAACGAAAAGGACAAAAAGCGCCCTCCTGAAGGTCGCCAAGTGGACAGGCATAACCCTTCTGGGCCTCATCGTCTTACTGTTCGCCGTGCGGTTTGTGGGAACCACCCTCAACGCAAGGACCCCCTCCGGCGGCATCAACGAATCCATGTACGTGGAGATCAACGGCACAAAGCAGTGGATCAACATCTACGGCGAGGACGTCCACAACCCCGTCCTTCTCTACCTCCACGGCGGCCCCGGCTCCTCCACAAGCGTCATTGACTACGCTTTCACCCGAAAATGGGCGGATGTCTACACCGTGGTGACCTGGGACCAACGCAACTGCGGCAAGAGCTATGACCCGGAACAAAACAACACCGTGCTGACCAAGGACCTGTTCATGGAAGACGGCAGGGCCCTCACCGAGTTCCTGCTTGATTACACAGGTAAGGAAAAGCTCACCCTCCTGGGCCACTCCTGGGGCTCCTTCTACGGCGCGAATCTCGCGCTTGCCTATCCGGACTATTACGACTGCTTCATCGGAACCGGGCAGCTCGTAGACGTCGTGGAGAACGAAATCGCTTTCCAGGAGGAGGCCCGCCAGTGGGCCGAGGGCGACGCCGAGGCGATGAAACTGGTCGAGCAGCTGACGCCCGAGGACTTCACCCTGGAGCACATCGCCGCCAAAAACGCCCTCATGAAGAAATACGGCTTCGACATCATGGTGGACGGTTCGGACTATAATCTGGTAACCACGCTCCTCTTCAACCCCAACTATTCCATCGCCGACTGGATCCTGTATTTCCGCCGCGACATGGGCGTCTACCTGGACTTTTTCAACTCCGACGAAATGCGCGCCTTCTCCCTGAAAGGCAGGTACGATTACAAGGTCCCCTATTTCAACATCAACGGCGATAAGGACTACCAGACGAATTTCCGACTTGCCCAGGCCTATTTTGACGAGGTGAACGCGCCATACAAGCAAATGTTCATCATGAAAGACACCACCCACGGCCTGCTGGAATCGAAGTCGGAATACTTCTCTGAGATCCTGCACGAAATCGCGGAAATCCTCCAAACTACATAAAAGTACCGGACCGGTCCTCCATGGACCGGTCCGGTACTTTTAACGATAACGTGTTGGGCTCCGCCAGGGCTCTGCCCTGGACCCCACCACCTTTTGAAAAAGGTGGACGAAAACGTTAGGAATTTGGCCTCACAGCTCTCCGCCGTTCTCCAGCGCATCTTTTGCGGCGGCCTGCTCGGCCTCCTTCTTGCTGTGGCCCGCGCCCTGCCCGATGCTCCGGTTGTTGAGCCGCACCTCAAAGAGGAACGTCTTGTTGTGGTCCGGCCCGCTCTGGGAGAGCATATGGTAGGTGAGCACCTGCCCGTTCCTGCGCTGGACGACCTCCTGGAGCGTGGTCTTGTAGTCCTTCCGCTCCTCGGCGGCGGGGGCCTTGCTGAGCAGCACCCGGATAATCAGCTCCCGCGCCTGCTCGATTCCCCCGTCCAGATATACGGCGGCGAACACCGCCTCCACTGCGTCCGCAAGGATGGACTGCCGGTGGCGGCCGCCTCCGGCCTCCTCCCCCCGGCCCAGCTTCAAATAGCCCCCCAGTCCCAGCTCCTTGGCCACCTCGTACAGACTCTGCTCGCACACCAGCGCCGCCCGCATCCGCGTCAGGTCGCCCTCCGGCAGGTCCGGGTGCCGGGCAAACAGGAACTCCGCCGATACGAACCCCAGCACGCTGTCCCCCAGGAACTCCAAGCGCTCGTTGCTGCCCATGCTGTCCCGGTGCTCGTTGGCATAGGAGCTGTGATTGAGGGCCTCCGCCAGCAGCTCCCGGTTCTGGAAGCGGTAGCCCAATTTATTTTCCAGGGATTCCACGATTCTCCCCCCTTCATAAGGAAGGGCCTCGCCTGGACGGGATGGGTGCACCCCCCATGACGAGGCCCTTTGTAAGCATCTTTTATTGCACGACCGCTGGAGAAAGCGGCGGCTCTTACTCTTCCAGCTTCCCTGTCAGGAAATTGACGCAGTCGCCCACAGTGGACAGCCCACTGAGCTCGTCCTCCTGCACCTCGCCGATGTCGAACACTTCCTCCATGCTCATGACCAGCTCCACCAGGTCCACCGAGTCCGCACCCAGGTCCTCCTCAAAGGACGTATCCATGGTGATCTCATCCTCGTCCACGGAGAACTGCTCAGAGATGATTCTCTGCATCCGCTCAAAAATATCCTGCATATCGTTTCCCTCCTTTCGCAAAGGGGTAATAGGTAATAATACCAATGGCATGATAAAACTTTTCTTCTCTCCTGTCAATAGGGTGACGCAGATTTCTTCCAAATTCTGGCGTCCAGTCAGCGTCCCACCCGCATCAGCCCGATGTTGGCCTCGATCTGACCGGCCAAATCCGCCTCCGCGGCGGTAACGGCCTGATAGACGGCGTTCTCGATGGCCCTGGCCCCGCTGGAGCCGTGGGCCTTGATGACCGGTTTCCGCAGCCCCAGGAAGGGGGTGCCGCCGATGGTGTCCGGGTCCAGACGCTCCTTGAAGGCCCCCAGCCCGCCCTTTACCAGCAGCGCGGCGATCTTCGTCTTTATGCTGCTCAGAAACATCTTCTTTAATTCCTTTCCCATGAAGGAACCCACGCCCTCGATGGTCTTGAGCATCACGTTCCCGGAGAATCCGTCGGTCACCACCACGTCGCAGCCGCCCTTGATGGCCTCCTTGGCCTCGATGTTGCCGATGAAGTTGAGGTGTCCCCCGTCCCCGGCCTCCCGGAGCACGCGATAGGTCTCCTGCCGCAGGGTATCCCCCTTGCTGTCCTCCGTGCCGATGTTCAGCAGTCCCACCCGGGGCCTCTCGATCCCCAGGGCCTTTTCGGCGTAGAAGCTGCCCAGGTAGGCGAACTGTACCAGGTACTCCACGGTACACTCCGCGTTGGCGCCGCAGTCCACCAAGACCAGTCCGCTGCCCGCCGTGGGCAGATGGGGCGCCATCGCGGCCCTCCGGATGCCCGGGATCCGCTTGACCACCAGCGTGCCCCCACTCAGCAGCGCGCCCGTGCTCCCGGCGGAGACGAAGGCGTCCCCCTCCCCGTTTTTCAGCATGGTCAGGCCCACCGTCATGGAGGAATCCTTTTTTGTCTTGAAGGCCGTGGCGGGGTCGTCGTGCATGTCGATGACCTGCGTGGCGTTGACCACTGTCGCCGCCGCCGGCAGTCCACCGGCGGCGGCCGCCGCGGCGCGGACCTCCGCTTCCTTCCCCACCAGCACGATCTCCAGGCCCGGGCGGGCCTTCGCGGCCTGGATTGCTCCCTTTACGATCTCCCCCGGCGCGTTGTCGCCGCCCATGGCGTCTACGATAATCTTCAATGGAGGCTCCCTTCTTCTTTACCGCCGCTATGCGGCGGCGGTCCGTTTTCTTTTCTCACCTCTCGCCCTGCCGGGCTGTGAAGCGCCGCAAAGCGGCGCTTTTAACGCTAAGGCCGCCGCAGGCGGCCCCCACGGGGGCTTACTTTTCGCGCACGCGAAAAGTAACAAAAGCGTGCTCAAGGGGGCTACGCCGCCCTTGAGAATCCCCTGATTACGGGGGATATTGTTTACGCTACGACCTTTAGATTTCCGGTCTATCTCCAGTGCCGTGGGCCGATGCCGGTGCTTACTTCTGCGCACGGTTCTAACGATACTGCTGGTTGCCTCGCGGCACTCGGCACGGGGTCCCTGCGGGGCGCTTCCGTTAGACACTCCCCCTTGCAGGGAGTACCCCTTTGAAAGGGCGTCAG
>CAJUPS010000045.1 GCA_910588045.1 uncultured Oscillospiraceae bacterium
CAGCAGTACGTTAGAACCGTGCGCAGAAGTAAGCACCGGCATCGGCCCACGGCACCGGAGATAGACCGGAAATCTAAAGGTCGTAGCGTAAACAATACCCCCCGTAGTCAGGGGATTCTCAAGGGCGGCGAAGCCCCCTTGAGGGTGCTTTTGGTTCTTTTCGCACAAGCGAAAAGAACGCCCCGCCCGGCAGGGCGAATCTAACAAAAAGAAAAAAGCGGTCGCCGCCCGCAGGGCGGCAGAGAAGAAGCGGAGCGGCCCGTAGGGCCGCGGATGAAATGGGCGCCGCCCCGCAGGGGCGGCAGGAGAGAAAGGAGCAGACGATGGGATTTTCAGGTAGTGACGCCGGTGGCTTCCACTGGGAAGGCTTTGAGAGCGGCGCCCCCTCCCAACAACACCCCCCAAAACCAAAGAAACCAAGAAAAGCAATCAAAAGCCCCGTCGCCAGGGTGGCGGTAAACCTTTTGGTGACCCTCCTGGTGGGATTTATCTACTTCTACTTTGAGCTCCCGGCCCTCAACCTCCAGGCCCCCGATTTCTACGTCTTTGCCCTGCTGATGTGCGGCGTCTACTGTTTGAGCGCGGTGATTACCTCCGGATTCCAGGGGGAGGGAGCGAGTCACTACTTTAAGTTCGTGAAAAAACAGTGCAAAATCCCGATGATCCTGGCCCTGGTGCTGGTGGCCTTGGCACTGGTGGGCTCCCTGGTGGGCAGCGTCATCTTCCGGGCGAAATCCTACTCCGAGCTGCTGCCGGTGGAGGTCGGCGACTTCGCCGCCGAGGTGGATGAGATCTCCTACGACCAGATTCCCATGTTGGACAAGAACTCCGCGGAACGGCTGGGCGACCGGAAGCTGGGCGAGCTCAGCGATATGGTCTCCCAGTTCGAGGTGGTGGACGACTACACCCAGATCAACTACAAAGGACGCCCCGTGCGGGTGGCAACCCTCATGTACGCCGACCTCATCAAGTGGTTTACGAACCGGGGTGACGGATTACCCGCCTACATCCTCATTGATATGGTCACCCAGAGCGTGGAGCTGGTGCGCCTCCAGGAGGGCATCAAGTACACCAACGCCGAGCACCTGGGGCGAAACCTCTACCGCCATCTGCGCTTCCATTTCCCCACCTATATGTTCTCCACGCCTGTGATGGAGGTCAATGAGGAGGGGACGCCTTATTGGATCTGCCCCCGGATCGTCAAGACCATCGGCCTCTTCGGCGGCGTGGACGTGCAGGGCGCGGTGCTGGTCAACGCCATTACCGGTCAGTGCGAATACTGCGAGGAGGTCCCCTCCTGGGTGGATAACCTCTACCCCGCCGGACTTATTGTGCAGCAGTACGACTACTACGGCATGTACCACAACGGATTCTTTAACTCCATCTTCGGCCAGCGGGACGTGACCGTCACCACCGACGACTACAACTACCTGGCCTTGGGCGACGACGTGTGGGTCTACACCGGCGTCACCTCCACCGGAGGCGACCAGTCCAACATCGGCTTCCTGCTGACCAACCAGCGGACCAAGGAGTCCAAGTTCTACTCCTGCGCCGGGGCCACCGAGCAGTCCGCGATGGCCTCCGCCAACGGCGAGCTGCAAAATCTGCGCTATCAGGCCACCTTCCCCCTGCTTCTGAACGTGGGCGGACAGCCCACCTACTTCATGGCCATGAAGGACGCCGCCGAGCTGGTGAAGAAGTACGCCATGGTCAACGTCCAGCAGTACCAGATCGTGGCCACCGGCGACACCGTGGCCCAGTGCGAGCAGAATTATCTTGCGATGCTCAGTCAGAACGGCCTGGTGGACGGCGATGCCGGTCTCTCCGGCACGGAGACGGCCGAGGGGACCATCGCCGAGATCCGATCCGCCGTGCTGGACGGCAACACCGTCTATTTTATCCGGCTGACCGGCAGCGATATTTTCTACTCCGTCTCCGCCGTGGACCAGACGATGGCGGTGATCCTTAACGTCGGGGACCAGGTGACCATCACTTACCACCCCGGGGAGGAGAGCATCCTGGGCGGCGTGGAGATCGAAAAAAGGTGAGTTGAGCCAAGAAATGCCCCCGCTGCGGACGGATGTCCGCGGCGGGGGCTGATTTATGTTTCCGGTTGCAGCGCGAACCACTCCTCCAGGGTTTGCCCGCCTCGGTCCTCGTCCAACCATCGGCGGTAGGACAGCAGGACCTCATGGACGCCGCCGAAGCGGCGGACCAGTTCGTCCACCGCCAGGAAGCTGCGCCAGTATTCAAAGAAGATGCTGGCATAGTCCCCCTCATAGGTCTTCGCGCCGAAGTCCTCCAGGGGATGGCCTCCGTACCGGCTCTCCAGCAGTTCCACCAACAGGCGGTTGATCCGGGACTCCGCGGCGAACGCCGCCTCCGAGAGGAAATACCGCCGCCCGATATACTCCACCATGCCCTCCTCGAACCAGACGCCCGATTCCCGTGCATCGTCATCGTCAAAATCGGGGAATACTGCAATGTGGTGGGCCAGCTCGTGGCCCAGGATGGACAGCAGGCGGTCGTCGTCCACCGCCGTCCCGTAATAGGCGCGGATCTCCCGGACCGCCGCGCTCTCCTCCAGGCCCTCCAGCTGACTGAGCCAGATGTCCCGCCAGACGGCCGGGTCCGGGCAGAACATGACCCTGTACTCGTTGGTGTAGGCGGGGACCGGGATGTCGCTGAGCAGTGCGGTGGCGGCCTCCCGGCCGGTCCAGACAATGGCGCGGGGGAGCGCCTGGACGGCGTACTCCGCTTGCAGGAACCGGACGTATGCCTCCAGCCGGGGCCGGAGACGGGCGGCGGCGGCCTGATAGGCGCACAGCTGGGCCTCGCTCTCTACAGTGAACAGGCTGCGCACGGCTCACTCCTGCTGCTTGCGCTGCTGCTGGCGCTGCTGACGCTGCTGCTGGAAGATGAAGCTGCGCAGGGCCGCCTCGTGGCGGGAGAGCAGGTTGACAAACTTACAGCCGTAGCCGTAGAGGATCTGGTTCTGGGACAGGGAGGCATCCTCCGTGCGCAGGACCTGGGCGCTGAGGGTCATGGCGTTCCGGTTCCCGGGCTCCGCAAAGTCGAACCAGACCCGCCGTCCCACGTTCAGCAGCAGGGAGGTACGCAGATACACGCCCCCGGCGCTGATGTTGACGATGGTGGCCGGAATGCCCAGCGAGGAGGGCTCGATGGGGTCGCCGGGCTGATAGGTGGCGTGCAGCATGACGTTCATCCCCAGGGGGATCTTGACATCCTGGCGGCGCTGGTCCTGGATGAGCTGCTCGAGGACCTCGCAGCGCAGGGAGCACAGTTCGCCCCCCGGCAGCGGCAGGGCGGCCGACAGGCGGCAGCGGCAGATGACCCGCCCCAGGACGGGATCGTAAAACACCACCCGGTAGTTGGTGTTGGCTTTATAGACGGCGGCCCGGGGGATGACCAGAAGGATCGCCCCGCTGTGCCCCACGCTGACCCGGCACTGACAGACCAGCGCGCCTGATTTATCCAAGACTTCCGCTTTCTTGCACTTCTCAAACATAAGCCGGCTCCTTATTTTCCGTCCGGGGAGCGGCGGCGCCCCCGGGTATTGTTCATCTTAACTATTATATAGGAAATGCCCCCGGCTTGCAATGGAATTTTTCAAAAGTTTTTGCCTTTTTCGACAGGGGGTCTCCACAGAACCCGGATTTTCCGGGGATTTCACAAAAATTTTCCCGAGCTGCGTTATTTTTTTCCTTTCCCGACCGATAAAAATAATACGAAGATGTCTATGCCTATTCCGGATGACATGGCCTTGGGCCGGTCCGCTGGACCGGCACGACGATGGGAGGTCAGTTAGTATGCTGATTACAGGAACCGAGGGCTACCTGCCCGTACAAAAGAAAAGCACGGCCCGTCTGGCGGGCGGCACCAACGCCCACCGGGCCCGGGCCCTGGGGGGGCACTATGACCAGGTGGCCGTCTCCTCCGAGCAGGAGAGAACGAGCTTCCGGGAGATGGCGGCCAGTCTGTCCTACCAGGTGCGCACCTGCAACACCACCGGGAAGATCCAGGAGCTCCACCGCCAGGTGAGCGCCGGGGAGTACCGGATCGAGCCCAGGGAGACCGCGGCGCGGATGCTGCTGATGATGGAGGAGGGCGAGTAATGGCCGGAACCTGGCGGGATTACCTGTCCCTCATGGAGAGCCTGGGGAAGAAGCTCGACGAGCTCACGGAGCTCGAGCGGACCAAGATCCGGGCCGTGGGGAGCAGCGACCTGGAGGAGCTGGAGGCGTGCATGAAGCAGGAGCAGGTCGTCAGCCTCTCCCTGCGCGGCATGGACCAGAAGCGGGATAAGCTGCTCTCCGCGCTGGGCATCGCTGGCGTGCGCCTGCGGGACCTGGTGGAGCACGCGCCCGACGAGCTCAAGCAGGAGACCAAGGAGGCCGCAGAACAATTGCGGCGGAAATATGAGCTGTTCCAGTCTGCTTCCGGCGTGGCGCGGAATACGCTGGAGTGCAACCTCCACGCCATCGAGCAGATCCAGAAGGCCCAGGAGGGTCGGGAGCCAGAGGAGAAACCGGCCCGGCAGTCGGATTTCCGGGCTTGATCTTTTGTGAGAATAAGGAGACACTGAAATATGGCAGTTATCGGTACGTTTAGTTCGTTTACCACCGCTCGTCTGGGAATCTATGCCTCCCAGGCGTCCTTGAATATCACGGGCAACAATATTGCCAACATCAATACGACGGGATACACCCGCCAGCGGCTGGACCTGGTGAGCCTGTACTCCAAGAATACGGGCAAGTACGCCAACGTCTTCAACACCAACATCGGCTACGGCGTCCTCACCGAGAGCCGTACCCAGCTGCGGGACCCCTTTCTGGACATCCGCTACCGCAATGAAAATACCAACCTGGCCGCCAACGCGGAGAAATACAACGGCCTCTATCAGCTCAGTCACACCCTCGACGAGGTGAACAAGGGCACCGAAAAGGACGAGGGCTACGGCGTCATTCAAGCCTGCCTGAAAAACTTCGTCACGGCTCTGGAGGAGCTGCACAAGAACGTGGGCTCCCAGGAGTTCGACCGGCAAGTCCGGGGCGAGGCGGAGTCCCTGTCCACCTTCTTCAACGAGGCGGCCAAGGCGCTCCAGAGCGTCTACGACGGTAAGAAGGAGGAGTTCACCCAGACCATCAAGGAGACCAACCTGCTGCTCACCGACATCCGGGACCTCAACGAGCAGATCCGCACCGCGGCCCTCTACGGGGACAACGCCCTGGAGCTGCGGGACCAGCGGAACCTGGACCTGGATAAGCTCAGCGAGATGATGCACATCAACGTGGAATACTCCATGGAGCGGGTGGATCAGTTCACCGAGGTGGAGAAGCTGACCGTCACCATTGCGGGCAGCAAGGGCCCCGATGGCAAGCCCATCAAGCTCATCGACGGAATCTACGGTGCGCAGATCAGCTTGCAGGAGAGAGAGCCGCAGCTGAATCCCAATGCTGACGCCTCAAAGATTCTGGCGGCGAAGGACCAGGCGCAGGCGAAGGCGGAGGCGGCCAACCCAATAACAGATCAAATGATACAGAACCGGGCCACTTCATTGAGAAAGGGACCGAATGGAAATGATGGCATTGATGCTGCAAACCCCAAAACGGAATCTCCCTGGAAGGAAAGACTGGAGGCCCTGGAAGAAAAGAAGATTGAGGAAGCGAAAAAGGAAGCGGAAAAATCTTTTACGGATACGACGACAGATGCCGAAAAAGAAGCTGCACTTAAAAAAGCGGAGGAAGAGGGTAAGAAGGCTGCGCAGCAAGCTCTCGATGGCGAATGGGAAACTGAGATGCAGGCGAAGGCGGAACGGCTTGCGAATAAAGAGCTGAAGGCAGAGCAGCAGGAAGCGATCAATAAAGCGGTTGCAAATGACCCGGATCTTGCAAAAGCGGTAGAAGATTTCGGCAAGTACCTCAAGAAAGACGGCACTGCCACCAACGACCTCTACAAGAAAAACGCGGATGGCTCTATCGTATATGAAGACGGTAAACCTGTCTATGACGAGGATGTGCTGACCTACCCCAATGAAAAGTTCCTCCTCCAGGTGGATCCCTTGAAGGACCGGCGGGAGCGGCTGATGATCGACTCCAACACCGTCAGCAAGAAGAGCGAAGTCGTGGAGCTGAACGATACCGTGCTTTACGGCAAGATCCAGTCCCAGCGGGAGCTTCTCACCGAGGAGGGCGAGTACGCCAGCGAGACCGACCTGAACAAGAATACCGACCCGCCGCGCCTGAGCGGCGACCCGGACGCCAGCTCCAAGCGGGGCATTCCCTTCTACCAGAAGGCCCTGAACAGTCTGGCCCGGCAGTTCGCCGAGGAGTTCAACCAGGCCAACCAGCTCCCGGCTACGACGGTGTATCAGCAGATGGATGTTGTGGTTGACGCAGATGGTAAGCTCATTCCGGGGGCCGATCCGACCATGCCGCTGCAGCCAGACCAGAAAAAAGTAACCGCCTTTATTGACAAGAGCGACCCGGATAATCCCGCTCCCCTTCTGGATGCGGATGACAAGGTCATCACAGTGGATGATGTTACCAAAGAAGTCGAGCAGGAGAAGCGGGACGAAAACGGTAACGTCGTGATGGACGAAAAAGGCAACCCCGTCATGGAGACTGTGCGTGTTCCGTATACCCTACAGGATGTGATGAACGCTCCGGAGGCGGACCGGGAGGAAATGGCCGAAAAGTACGCCCAGGCGGGAGAGCTGCAAAATCTCTTGGCGCAGAAGGGCGTGAAGGACCCGCTCTACGAGTTCTATGATGGCGGCGTCCTCTTCAGCAACAACGGCAACACCAACGACCCCAGCAACATCACAGCCGCGAATATCACCATCTCCCACGGCTGGGCCACGGAGACGGTGCATATCCTCAACGACAAGCGGCCCGACAGCTACCGGGAGGACGGCAGCGTCATCCATCACACCAGCCGCAACGAGAACATCCAGCACATGATTACCCTCTTCGACAAGCAGCTCGAATACGACGCCCGGGATATGCAGGCCGATTCCGCCGCCACGCTGCCCATCTTCAAGGGCTCCTTCCGGGAGGTGTACACCACCATCGAGGGCATCCTGGGCACGGAACAGAACATCACCGGCGGCAAGATGGACAATTATCAGCTGATGACGCTGAACCTGGAGAACGACCGGCAGAGCGTGTCCGGCGTGGACCTCAACGACGAGGCCACCAACATGATGCAGTTCAGCAAGTCCTATGCCGCCGCCTGCCGCCTGCTGACCACCATCGACTCGATGCTCGACAAGCTCATCAACGGCACCGCGATTTAACGGGCGGTAAAGGAGGACATTTGATATGGCTACTATGCGTATTACCACCGGTATGGCGATGAACACCTACCGGCACAACATGCAAAATTCCACCTACAATGTGAACAATTCCCGGAACAAGGTGCTCACCGGCCGCCGGTTCGACAGCTTCGCGGCGGACCCCACCTCCGCCGCCCAGGCGTGGAAGATCCGCCGGGCCATGGTGGACAACAGCAACTATCAGAGCAACAACAGCAACACCTACAGCCGCTTCAACATCGGCTGGGCCACCATGGGGATGATCAAGACGGACCTGGAGACGGAGGCCGACGCCGCCGACATCCGTGCCCGCCAGGACGCCACCGCCGGGGCCCGGGTCGATCTGGGCAAGGTGCTCAACGATACCGCCGAATCCGTCATCCAGGCCATGAACAGCGCCAAGTTCGGCGACCACTTCGTCTTCTCCGGCGACGACGAGATGAACGCGCCGTTCAGCTGGAGCGACGACATGAAGACTTTGTACTACCGGGGCGTGAACGTCAACGCCGGAATGGTGAAGAATCCTGCGGACCCGAAGAATATCCCGGAGTGGGCGAAGGATGCGGACGGGAACCTGCTCGAAGTGCGGGAAGAGGCTGATCTGCCGGAGGGGATGCCGGAGACGGCTGCGGCTGGTTCCGATGATGAGCAATGGATTAAATATTATAAAGATGACAAAGAAGCTCTTGAGAATGGAACTACACGCCCACCTATGCCTACGACAGCTACCATACCAGATTGGGTGAAGAAAGATGACACAGGCAATCCTGTCGGGTTGACTCTGGAAAACAAGGTCCCCGAGGGTATGCCCGAATCCAGCACAGATGAGATTGAACAGGCGTGGATCGACTATTTTAACGATCAGAAAAAAGCCGCGGACGATAATACTTATACCGCTGTTTATCCTAAGCCGTCAGACCCTCCGGGAGCTGCTTGGGGTGAAGCGAATAAGTATGGCGTCCCGGAGCTTACCGGGACCGTGGATGAAACGCACATCGCCTACAACCGCGCCTGGGCCGCCTACTACAAGGACAACGCCGACGCGCAGCGCCTGGAGGAGCTGTCCGCCGAGTACGAGAACATCGACCTGGGCATGGGCCTCCAGGAGGACGAGAACGGTAAGCTGGTGAACGGCACGGCCTTCAACCGCTCCCTGCCGGGTATCAATATGCTGGGCTTCGGCGTGGACGAGGACGGCGACCCGGTGAACCTCGCCATGATCATGAAGCGTCTGGGCGAGATTTACAGCAACTGCGACCCCACGACCGGCGCGTTTTCCAAGAATGAGGAGGAGGCCGAAAAGCTGAAGACGGAGGCCGACCGGCTGCTGAACAAATACCAGGCCGCCACGGACCGCACCAACGCCAGCTATACCGACGTGGAGACCAAGGCCCACTACCTCCAGCAGAACCAGGCCCGGCTCAAGCTCCAGGGCGACTACCTCCAGGAGGAGCGGGAGAACATCGAGAACGTGGACCTGGCGGACGCCATGACCGAGTTCTCCTGGGACTACTACTGCTACAGCGCCGCGCTGAAGGTGGGGACCCAGCTGCTCAGCGAATCTCTGATCGACTATATGCGGTAAACACGAATATCATTGAAGTATAATGGTGTGCTGCGGCAGGGATGCCGATGAAATTTATTGAGAAGGGAGAGCGCGTCGCACCATGAAGCCTTTAATCGAGATTACCAGCGTGCCCATTCAGATCGAAATGAAGACCACCAACGCCAAGCTGGAGTATGCCAGGGGTACGGCGGAAATGGAGATCTCCAGGGACATGGGGGGCTTGCAGATCAAGAGCCGCCCCATCAAGGTCAATATTGACACCTTCGAGGCCCGCAATTCCGTCACGCCCACCTTGGCCCGCAGTCTGGAGCAGAGCGCCCAGAAGGGACAGCAGGCTGCCTACACGGCTACGGCGACCTTCGCCCAGCAGGGGAACCTGATGATGCGGACCAAACTGGGGGAGGAGGTCATCACGCAGTTCTCCAAGGAATCTCTGATGGAGGGCGTACAGGACATAGGGATGACGTTCCTTCCGTCGGTGGGCCCGGAGATCACCTGGGACGTGGGCGAGATGAACATCCGCTATGAGATGGATAAGCTGAACTTCGACTGGAAGATCGGCGGGGGCAGCTTTGAGTTCACCCCCGGCGACATCGAGTTCACCGTCACCCAGCGGCCGGAGGTCATCATCAAGTATGTGGGCGGGCCCATCTATGTGCCGCCCTCCTCCGACCCCAACTATGAGCCGGTGGACGTAAAGGTATAAGCGGGAGGAAGACGCGTGCTGCTGCAAACCAAGTATTTCGGAGAGGTGGAATGTTCCCACCGGCTGCGCTTTGAGAAGGGCCTGTTTGGCTTTGAGGAGGAAAAGGAGTTCTGCCTGCTGTCCTTTGAGGGCAGCGAGGGGAGTCTGCTGTGCTTCCAGAGCGTGGCGACGCCCCATCTGGCCTTTGTGGCCATGAACCCCTTTTTCCTGAAACCCGATTACGCCCCCATATTGACGGCGGAGGAGCTGAAGGCGCTGGAGGTCTCCGACAGCGAAGAGCTGTGCTTCTACGCCCTGTGCGTCGTGCGCAGCCCGGTGGGGGAGAGCACCGTAAATCTGCGCTGCCCCATCGCCGTCAACGACCAGACGGGGAAGGCCATGCAGGTCATCCTGGAGACGGGAGACTACCACATGCGCCACCTTCTTTCGGAGTTCGGGAAGGGGGAGAGCCCATGCTGATCCTCCAGAGGAAAGCGGGGGAGTCCGTGACCATCGGAGAGGAGATCGAGGTCTCCGTGCTCTCCGTGGAGGCTGGACGGGTCCGCCTGGCCATCCAGGCGCCCAAGAGCGTATCCATTCTCCGCAGCGAGCTGAAAACCGCGGCGGAGGTCAACCGGGAGGCCGCCGGGGAGGAGGCGCCCCCCCTGGCGTTGCTGGACGTCCTGCGGGACGCGGGCGATTCTTTTTCTTGAAAGAAAAAGAATCAAAAAGAACTTTAACACGAGCCTAAAATTGTTGCTGTTCCAAAATTTCCGCCCGGTAACGAAGGACAGGGGCGCGGTTGGGAATGGTACGGGAGGGCCCTGGTACAAACTGGCATAAAACGTCCACTGGCTTCATAGGATGGAGCCGTGGACGTTTTTCTTTTTGCGGAGGGGGGAAGGGGGGCGGCGGCCTCCCTGAAACGCCTTATTTTGCAGGAATTACCATAATTATCGGTGAAATGCCACACGCAGGCGGCAGCAACTGACAAATTATAGAGAAATTCGACAATTTTTGATTTTTGTCTTGCGCCGGAGAGGAAAGTGTATTATAATTAAACTAGTTTTTGTGTGCCCTCGGGGGATGGGCTGTGAACATCCTGGGGGAGATGTGTTTCTAATAGGAAGAAAATGCTTTTGCCGGAACGGAGGACCGCGGTATGTCGGATTTTTTTACGTCCAATTCCATGATTATGCTGGAGCGGGCGGCCAACTTCCAGTGGGTCAAGCAGCGGGCGATCCTGGACAATATTTCCAACGCTGAGACGCCCAACTATAAGGTAAAATACGTCACCTTTGAGGAGGCCCTGCGCTCCAGTATCCGGCAGGCCGCCCAGACGGCGACGCCCAGGGGGGCCATGCGAGCCGCCCTGACCGGTTCGGTGCCGGTGGTCCACACCGCCTCGGACGAGTCCGCCCGGATGGACGAGAACGGCGTGAACGTTTCCGAGCAGTCCATGGAGCTGGTGCGCAACGCCTATCAGGTGCAGCACGTCTATCGGGCCATCAGCGGCGATATGTCCCGGCTGATGATGGCGATCCGCGGTCAGTAAGAGGGATATACCCCGGTTATGAATACAGGTTCTACGGGGTGCGTGAGATAAAGGAGAGCGAGTATGTCTTTTCTCAGTACAATGAATATCATCGGTTCGGGGATCACGGCCCAGCACCTGCGGCTGGACATTATCAGTGAGAACGTCACCAACATCAACACCACCCGCACGGAGGAGGGGGGACCCTACCGCCGGAAGGTGGTGGTGTTTCAGGCGCAGGACGGACGGAATACCTTCCGGGAGGCGATGACCCGGGCCCAGTCCAGACGGAACGGGCTGGTGCGCAACGCGGGGTTTGAAACCACCGGCGGGGTGCAGGTGGTGGAGATCGGGGAGGACACCTCCGATTTCAAGCTGCGCTATGACCCCACCGATCCGGACGCCAACGAGGAGGGCTATGTGGAGCTGCCCAATGTGGACCTGGTGAAGGAAATCACGGACGCCATGGCCGCCAGCCAGGCGTATTCCGCCAATGTAACCGCCTTCAACGTGCTCAAGAGCGTGGTGAGCTCGGGCCTGGAGATCGGCAGATAAAGAGAGAGAGAATATGGGTCAGGCCAGTCAGAGGGAAAGATTGGCGGACCCTATTCTCCGCGTTTTGGGGAAGACGCTGGAAGAACCTTCCGTGTACGAACCACTTGAGAAAAAGTTTACAAACCAGGAGGAATCTGGCCATGAGTATGAATTTCCAGAGAATTGCCCCGCTGTGGGAGACCCTTCCCCTGCGGGAGACCAGCGCTGTACAAAAGCCGAAGGCAGCGGAGGGCTCCATCTTCAAGGACGTGTTCCAGTCCGTCATCGACAACGTCCGCTCCACCGAGGACGAGGTGGCCAAGAAGGAGTACCTGCTCTCCACCGGCCAGCTGGACAACCCTGCGGAGCTGAGCATCGCCATGAGCAAGGCGGAGGCGTCCATGGCGCTGTTCGTGCAGCTGCGCGAGAAGGCGCTGAGCGCCTACAGTGAGATCAGCCGTATCAGCCTGTAAGGCGCGTCTATTCCATAGAAAGGGCCGGGGGAATTGCCTGTGGATACCTCAAAGCTGAAAGGTCTTTGGGAAAAGATCAAGGACTTTTTCAAAAACATGAGCAAGAAATTGCGCATTATATTGGCCGCCGCCCTGGCTGTGATCCTCATCGCCATCATCGTGCTGGCGGTGGTGCTGAACAACAAGCCGTATACGGCGCTCTACCAGGATATGACGCCCTCGGAGATCCAGGAGGTCACGACCTATCTCCAGGGCAGCGGGTTTACGGACTACCAGGTGGTGAACAACACCATCATGGTGCCCAATAACCAGTACGCCTCCCTGATCGCCCAGCTGGCGCAGCAGGGGTATCCCAAGGACGGCACCCTGTACGGGTCCTACTGGGACAACGTGGGCAGTATGTCCACCACCTCCGAACGGGCGACGGCCTTTCTGATCTCCACCCAGGAGCGTCTGGAGACCAGCATCCGCACCTTTGCCGGTGTGCTGGATGCCCAGGTATACATCACCCCCGGCGAGGACCGGACCTACGTGCTGGAGGACGTGTCCACGGAGACCAAGGCCGAGGTACATCTGACGCTGCGCAGCGGCTATGCGCTCCCCGAGGGCGACGCCGAGGCCATCCGGTACATGGTGTCCCACGCCTGGTCCGGTATGACCGTGGACAGCGTGGTGGTCACGGACAACATGGGCAACACCTACACCGGCGGCGCCGATGTCTCCGCGGCGGACTCCCTGGAGCTCCAGCGCATCTTGCAGGAGCGGGAGGCCAACCGCATCCGCACCCAGGTCAAGCACAGCCTGGACGCCCTGTACGGGGAGGAGAACGTGCGGGTGGCCGTGGGCGTACAGGTGGACGTGAGCCGCCGGTACACCGAGTCCACCTACTACCACCAGCCGGATGGCTCCTATGAGAACGGCGGGCTCATCGGCACCGAGCTGGGCCAATACTGGGTCACCCGGGACGGCCTGGAGCCGGTGGGCGGCGTGGTGGGCACCACGGCCAACTCCGACCTGCCCACCTATGTGACGGACCTGGAGCAGACCCTGGGCGACGAGGACAGCGCGGGGTACAGCTATGAGAAGAACAACAAGCTCGACGAGACCAAGGAGCAGCGGGAGTTTTTGGCCCCCACGATCTCCGACGTGAGCGTGGCCGTCACCATCAACTCCAGCGCCAACCCCGACGCCGGGGTGGACGTGGAGACCCTGCGCAGCCACGTGGCCCGGGCCGCCAACATCCGGGGCGAGGACCTGGCGGAGTGGGTCAGTATCCTTGTGGCGCCCTTCCCCGTGGAGGAGATCCCCGAGCCTGCCCGCGGACTCATTCCGCAGGAGATGGTCCCCTATCTGATCATCGCGGCGGCGGCGCTGCTGCTGCTGATCGTATTGCTCGTGGTCATCATCAGCACCCGCAGGAAGAAGAAGCGGCAGCAGGAGGAGGAGGACCAGCGGATCATCGAGGAGCAGCTGGGCGAGCTGGGCGCCTCCGGCGTACTCAGCGACCTGGGTATCGTGCCCCCGCTGGGCGAGAACGGCGAGGCGCCTCCGCCCACCTCCGGCGCGGATATTATGGACATCAACACCGAGAAGAGTATGGAGCTGCGTAAGGCTGTGCGCCAGTTCGTGCAGAACAATCCCGAGGTGGCGGCTCTCATGCTGAAGACGTGGCTGAGAGGAGGAGATGACGACAATGGCTGAAGTCACAAGACCTGAACTGACAGGGCCCCAGAAGGCCGCCGCCGTCGTCGTCTCCCTGGGGGCGGATAAGGCGTCCCTGATCTACCAGCATATCGAAGCCTCCGACCTGGAGACGCTGACCCTGGAGGTGGCCCGCCTGGGGATGATGGACGCCCAGCAGACCGAGGAGGTCCTCAGCGAGTTCTATCAGAGCTGTATGACCCAGAAGGCGGTCACCGAGGGCGGCCTGGAGTACGCCCGGGCCGTGCTGGAGAAGGCATTCGGCGTAGCCACGGCCCAGAGCCTGCTGGAGAAGGTGACCAAGAGCCTGAAGAACCGGGAATTTGCTTTCCTGGACAAGGCGGACGTCAAGAGCCTGTACTCCGCGCTGCAAAACGAGCGTCCCCAGACCATGGCGCTGGTACTGAGCTATGTGGACCCCAACAAGGCCGCAGGCGTCATCGAGCAGCTGCCGCCTGAGCGGCAGGTGCGGGTGGTGGAGGCCATCGCCACCATGGAGAGCGCGTCCCCTGCTGCCATCAAGATCATTGAGGCGGACATGGAGAAGAAGTTCTCCAGTATGCTCACCACCTCCAACGTCAAGGTGGGCGGCATCGACTACGTGGCCAACATCATGAACAACCTCGACCGCTCCAGCGAGAAGGCCATCTTCGACCGTCTGGGGATGGACAACGCCGACCTGGCCGACGAGATCCGCAAGCGGATGTTCGTCTTCGAGGACATCGTCACCATGGACGACCGGTCCGTCCAGCGCTTTGTCCGCGACTGCGACCCGCGGGATCTGGTGCTGGCTCTGAAGAGCGCCAACGGCGATGTGTCCAACAAGCTGTTCATGAACATGTCCGCCCGTATGGCGGAGAGCATCCGGGACGATCTGGAGATCACGACCAATGTCCGCATGAAGGACGTGGAGGATGCCCAGCAGCGCATCGTCGGCATCATCCGCGACCTGGAGGAGAAGGGAGAAATTGTGATCCTGAAGGGCGGAAAGGACGATATTATTGCGTAACATTTTCAAGGGCTTACTGGATGCCAAGGCGTATGAGTTCCCCGACGCCGAGGACCTCCGGTTTGATACGGACCTTCCGCCGGAGGAGGCGGAGGAGCCCGGAGAGGCGGACCCCGGCGGCGCGTCCCCCCCTGTGGAGGAGCCAGAGCCGGAGGAGGACACCTCCCCCCCGGACGGCCCGGCCCCGTCAGAGCCCGGGGGCCCCGTGCAGTACGCCCAGCTCCAGGCCGAGCTGATCCTCAAGCAGGCCCGGGAGGAGGCGGAGACGATCCTGGCGGACGCCCGCGCCGCCGCCAAGGCGGAGCAGGAGGAGATCCGCATGGGGGCCCGGGACGAGGGCTACCGCGAGGGCTACGCCCAGGGCATTGCCAAGGCCATGGACGACGCCCAGCGGGACCGGGAGGCCGTGGCGGCCCAGCTGGAGCAGGAGGTGCAAGCCTTCCTGGAGAAGGCGGACATGGCCCGGGAGGAGTTCATCACCCAGTCCCAGGATGAGCTGCTGGATCTGTGCATCGCCGTGGCAGAGAAGGTGGTGCGGGTGAGCCTGAAGAGCAGCAGCGAGGTGATCGTGCGGATGATCCAGACAGCCACCGAGCGGATGAAGCGGCAGGAGTGGGTGCACATCTATATCTCCGGCTGCGACACCAAGGGGATCGCGAAGATCTCGCCCGCCCTGACCACGGCGCTGGGCGCTTTGAGCCAGCACGTGAAGATCATCCCCATGGGGGACGACGAGGGCGGCACTTGCATCGTGGAAACGCCGGAGGAGATCATCGACGCCAGCGTCTCCACCCAGATGACCAACATCCGGGACCTGCTCCGGGAGCAGATGGGCAATTTCTGACGGGGACGCTCCCCGCAGCTGCGATAGATCCCGTCCTGGACGGGAGCGTTTTCAGAAAGGACGAGATATGTTCCGCGAGATGATCGGTCAGATCCGGACGGCGGAGACCATGAGCCGCACCGGGAAAATTGAAAATATCGTGGGCATGTCCATTGAGGCCTCCGGCGGCCGGGCCGCCATCGGCGACATCTGCCGGATCTACTCCAACGAGTCGGGAGGCCAGATCCCCGCCGAGGTGGTGGGGTTCAAAAACGACCATATTCTACTCATGCCCTATGCTAATATGAGTGGGATCAGCGCGGGCAACTTTGTCCGCAACACCGGCAAGCGTCTGACGCTGCCGGTGGGCCCCTTTCTCCGGGGGAGGGTCATCAACGCCCTGGGACAGCCCATCGACGGGCTGGAGCCCTTCGGGCGGGGGGACACCTTCTCCATCGACTCCGGGTACATAAATCCCATGACGCGCCCCCCCATCCGGGAGCGGATGGAGTTCGGGGTCAAGGCCATCGACAGCCTGCTGACCATCGGCAAGGGCCAGCGTATCGGCATCTTCGCCGGGTCCGGCGTGGGGAAGTCCACGCTGCTGGGGATGATCGCCAAGAACGTGAAGGCGGACATCAACGTCATCGCCCTGGTGGGCGAGCGTGGCCGCGAGGTGCTGGAGTTCATCCAGAAGGACTTGGGCGAGGAGGGGATGCGCCGCTCCATCCTGGTGGTGGCCACCTCCGATCAGCCCGCCATGCTGCGGATGAAGTGCCCCAGCGTGGCCACCAGCATTGCCGAGTATTTCCGGGACCAGGGGTACGACGTGCTGCTGATGATGGACTCCCTGACCCGTTTCGCCATGGCCCAGCGGGAGATCGGGCTGGCCATCGGCGAGCCGCCGGTGGCGCGGGGGTACACGCCCTCCATGTACGCCGAAATGCCCAAGCTCCTGGAGCGCAGCGGAAATTTCGAGAAGGGCTCCATTACGGGGGTCTACACGGTCCTGGTGGAGGGCGACGACACCAACGAGCCGATTGCGGACACGGTCCGCGGCATCCTGGACGGCCACATCGTGCTCTCCCGGCAGCTGGCCAACGCCAACCACTTCCCCGCCATCGACGTGGGGGCGAGCATCTCCCGTCTGATGGTGGAAATCGTTACGCCGGAACACCGGCAGCTGGCCGGGAAGCTCAGGGACGTGATGAGCGTATATGAGAAGAATGCGGACCTGGTCTCCATCGGCGCGTACAAGTCCGGGACCAACCCGAAGCTGGACCACGCCCTGGGGAAGATCGACGGCATCAACGACTTTCTGATGCAGGGCATCAACGAGAGCTTTTCTTACGACGAGAGCCTGGAGCTGCTGCGAAGGCTCATGCGCTGACGGATACGGGGGAGAGGACCCATGAAGAAATTCCGATTTTCTCTGGAGACGGTTCTGGAATACAAGCAGCAGGTTTTGGAGACTCTCCAGACCGAGCACGGGGCCATCCTGGCCCGGGTGCGGGAGCAGGAAAAGCACATCGAGGAGCTGGAGGCGGCCTACCGGGCGCTGAGCCACGAGTTCAACCGCCGGAAGGAGGAGGGCCTGACCATTCTGGACGCCCTCAAGTACGAGCAGTACCTGCGCTCCTCGGAGCGCCAGATCGAGGAGGCATACGAGCACCTCCGGCAGCTCCAGAAGCAGGCGGAGAAGAAGCGGGCCGAGGTGGTGGAGGCCAAGAAGGAGACGTCCTCCATCGAAAAACTCCGGGAGAAGAAGCTGGAGGGCTACAACAAGGCGATCCAGAAGAGCGAGGAAGCGCTCATCGACGAGTTTGTGACCACCAAGCGCATCATGGAGGCCCAGAGCGCATAAGGTTGTGAGCACCGCCCCGCGGGGCGTTCTCAGGATAAGGTACATAGTATAGTTCAGTGGATGAACAGGAAAGGTGGTGAGGCCGGTCTCAGGCGCAGTTCCCATTCCAGAAGGGAGGGGAGGTGAGCGGGCAAGGCGGCGGAAAGCCGCTCGGAAACGACTTACCCACGCGGATGCGCGGAGCAACGACGAAGGAGAAGAAAGTATGGAGTTCAACGCCCTGGCAAACGGCATTTATGCCAACATCAACAGCACCGTCCGCCTTTCCCGGGAGGGAACGCTGGAGGTCCTTGGCCGCGACGAATTTCTGAAGGAAGCGGAGCGGGCCTGGAACGAGGCGGCGGGGAAACGCGCGGAGGATAAGCTCTACGCGGGCAGCGAGACCCGGACAGTCCTCTCGGACGCGGAAATTGCCGTGCTGCGCAACAAGTACGACGTGCGGAACATGTCCGACGAGCAGTACGACGCCTTCCTGGACGATCTGGCGGACATGGGAGCGATCTCCCGGCAGGAAAAGAGGCTCCTGGGCTACAACGGCAACGTCGTGGTGGCCTATCCGGACGAAAACGGCGAGGCAGTCTCACGGAATCTCGATATTTACAGCGCGTGGGACTGGCAGGGAAAAGACGCGCCCGCTTTCAAGCGGGAGGATGCCAACGGAGACATCCTGCGGTGGGTTGCCGACAGGCTCAAGTGGAACCCGGTGGCGATGACCGCGGCGCAGCGGAAGAACGAGGCGGCGGAGATCGACCTGTTCGAGAACCTCTCCGCGATCCTGGCGCGTATGACGGGCACGCAGCCGGTCAAGGCGCAGGAGAGCGGCGCGGCGGACGGGGAAGAGAAACCTAATCTGGTCGATGAGATCGCGAACCCGGACAGCGCCTTCTACCAGGATATGTTCCAGCGGATCCGACTCCAGCTGGAACAGAGCGAGGAGGAGAAGAAAAAGCAGGCCATCATCGACGCCCTGGACGCCATCCTGGAGGGGATGCGCTCCACCGACCGGACGGTCCCCAGGCGGAAGGACATGGCCACCTCCATGGCAAACCTGTCCAAGGAAATCAGCGAGCTGGATAAGGAGGACCCCCGGCGGAAGGAGCTGGACCTGTTCCGGCAGCGGCTCAACCAGCTGGGCATCTTCGTGGACCTGGACCTGGGCGTCAAGGGGAGCGAGGACAAGACGTGGCAGACCCTGACCCAGCAGCTCATCAGCGAGGAGAACAGCACATTCGACCCCAGCATTTTTGACCTTATTTAAGCAGAAACGAGGTGAAGACAGACAGTGACGACAGTAGAAAACGCATTGCTGAAACAGATGCAGAAATTGGCCAGTACCATGACCGCCATGCAGGGCGCGGCCAATAAGGACAAAAACGGCCAGAACGCCGTCAGCTTCCAGGAGATGCTCCAGCAGTCCGGCAGCAAGACCTCCAACGTCTCCGAGAGCAGCAAGGAGCCGCAGGACAAGCCCCTCAAGGAGGTCGAGGAGGCCGTGGAGGAGGCCAAGAACCCCGCCCTTCCCGGTAAGGAGAAGGAGGAGCTGAAAGCCGAGAACCTCACCGGCAACCCCAACGCCGTGGCTGTGATGGACCTGTTCCGTCCCGAGATCGTGGAGACCATGGAGACCGTGGAGACCGTGGTCAACCCCATTCCCCAGGAGACGGTGGAGGGTGCGGCCATGGACCTGGGGGAGCAGGCCCCTGAGATGGAGGCCAACGTGGACGCCGGGATCGGCGCGGAGGTCTCCATGGGGCAGCAGTCCGACAGCTTCCAGCAGGCCATGGAGGAGCCCGCCCAGCAGACCGTGGAAAATCCCCAGACCCAGCAGACGGCCCCCGAGCAGCCCGTACAGCAGGAGAAGCAGGTGGAGGGCGACGTGGAGGTCCACGTGGAGCGGGACGAGGGCGAGGAGCCCACGAGCGAGGCCCCCATGGCGGAGCAGCCCGTGTTCCATGAGAGCCAGGCCGTGCCCGTGAAGGTGGGCGAGCGCTACGAGGTGGTTGACACCCAGAAGCCCGACATGGACAATCAGCTGGCCGACACCATCCGCACGGCGGTCCAGACCGGGCAGGAGCACATCGAGATCCGGCTCAATCCCCAGAACCTGGGTAGCCTGGTCATCGAGATGACCAAGGACACCGCAGGGGTGCTCCAGGTGGTGCTCCACGCGGCGACCCCCAAGGCGGAGGGACTGCTCAACCAGCACTTAAACGGCCTGCAAAATGCACTCCAGGGCTACGGCCACGAGGAGGTCCGGCTGGAGGTCCAGCGCAATGAGCCCGGCGAGCAGCAGCAGTTCCGTCAGGCCGATCCCGACGGGCGCGGCCAGCACCAGCAGCACCAGCAGCAGGAGCGCCGCGAGGAGCACAGCGGCGAGGAGTTTATGCAGAAGCTGCGCCTGGGACTGTTCGGCGCGGAAGAATAATACGCGGAGGAGTGAAGCAATGAGCACCAACATTTCGGATATGTTCGAGAACCCCGTGGATCTGTACGGCTACTATAACAAAGAGGCGGCGAAGGTCCAGAGCCAGTTCAGAGCCAAGACCGTGGAGCGGGACTCCGACGAGGCCAATAACACGCTGTCCTTTCAGGATATGCTGCTGCTGATGGTCACCCAGCTCCAGAACCAGACCATTGACAACACCGCCGACACCAACGACATGATGAACCAGATCATCCAGATGACGGTCATGCAGGCCATCACCGAGATGAGCACCAAGATGGAAGACGTGACCGAGGCCAACATCCTCGCCTACACCGCCTCCCTGGTGGGCCAGACCGTGACCCTGCCCGTCTACAACGCGAAGGGCGAGCTGGTGGGCGAGAAGGAAGGCGTGGTCACTGGCACGGGCCTGTACAACGGCCAGCGGGTCATCTTCGTCGGCGACGAGACCTATGCACTCAACCAGATCATGGCCGTGGGCAAGCTGCCCCCGAAAAAGGACCCCGAGGGGACCGAGAAGCCCGGTGAAGGCGAAGGAGTCGAAAAGCCCGGCGAGGGCGAAGGGGTCGATAAACCCGGCGAGGGCGGAGAAGTCGATAAGCCCGGCGAGGGCGGGGACGAGGCCCCCGGAACAGACGAGAACGGAAGCGGAACGGAAGCCGCTGAACCGACGGTCCAGGGAGCGCTGGGATAAACATCCCGTCCTGCATCCCGCCGGAAAGAGGATGAGAGAGTATGGCAGAGTATCGGATCACACCCATAGACCGGACGGCACAGGTGGAGCAGGTGCAGCCGGTTCGCCGCAGGGAAGCGGGAAGCCAGTTCGGCTCTATGCTCCAACGGGAGATCCAGAGCGCCGCTCCGGCACAGGAGAGCTTTTCCGTGGCCTTTTCCAAGCACGCAAAGGCCCGGGCCGAGGAGCGGGGCATCGAGGTGACCCCCACATTGATGGACCAGCTGGCAGACAGCGTGGAGCGGGCCAGCGCCAAGGGCGCCACCAATATCCTGGCCTTTGACGCTACGCGGGCGTTCATCATCAACATCCCCCACGGGCGGGTGATCACCACCATGTCTCAGGAGGAGATGCAGGAGAACATTTTCACCAACATAGACGGCGCCGTTCTTCTCAAATAAGAAAGAGCAGGACCTTTTCAGGATGCTTTGCCCCTCTGTCCGATTGACAGGGGAGCGGCGGCGCTAACAGTAAAAGGAGAATTTGATCGCATGACTGGTGCAATGTATGCCGCCATCGGCGGCCTCAAGACCCATATGACCAACCTCAACGTGATCGGCAACAACATTGCCAACGTGAACACCACCGCCTACAAGGCGCAGCGGATGATCTTCCAGGAGTCCCTCTACACCACCCGCCGGGCGGGCAGCGACGGCACCGCCATCCGGGGCGGCAACACCCCCTCCCAGATCGGCTACGGCGCACAGGTGGGCTCCATCGACCTGAATATGTCCCCCGGCACCTTCAACCCCACCGGCTGGGGCCTGGACTGCATGATCGACGGCGACGGCTTTTTCATGGTGGGAACAAAGGATATGGTGCTTGACAGTGGCGACGTGTATAACCGCGCCATGTTGACCCGGGCGGGTGACTTCGACATCGATCCCAAGGGATATATTACCGACGGCCAGGGCAACGTTGTCTTTGGATTTGCTATGGTGCAGAATCCCGACTATGTGGAGGGTGCGACGGATGCAGCGATTGCTGCTGCGGGGGATAAAAACATTGTTGATAAGTTGATTCTCAGTACCCAGCTGGTGCCCCTGCGTGTGCCTTTGAAGGCTGTGGAGCCTACAGAGGCCAACGGTGGGATCATGGCCAACGGAGACCGCAGATGGGAAGCGGGCGACCCGGTATATGACGTGCTGGGTGGTTATCCAGATGCCGGAGCGAACGGGGTCCAGAGCAACGAGCGGAAGAATGTGTCCCTTGCCAACCGGGATTTTTATGATCCGGAAACGGGAGAACTTCTGCTTGACAATCTTCCCGCCGGTACAGGCGGCGCAGTTGGTGCGGACGGTGCAGCCCCTGAGACGATGACTGCCTATACCGGTCCCATTCCTAATTTGGAGGACCAGAAGGCCAATCTTGAGAGCCTGAGTGTCAACGAAAACGGTGCCATCATCGGCACTGCCGACAACGGCGATACTGTGGTGGTGGGCTACATCGCCATCGCCCAGGTGACGTCCCCCAACGGCGTGACCCACACCGGCGGTCCCTACTACAAGGCTCAGGAGGGCGCAGGTGATGTAACTGTGGGTGTTGCGGGCGGTATCTTCCCGAACGGAACCTATCTGAACAACGCCAAGCCGACGGGAGAAGGTGATGACGCCTACTCTCCCGAGCTCCAGAACCTGCTGGGCCAGATGAAGTCCATCAAGGTCCAGGGCAGCGGCCTGGAGGCGTCCACCGCCGACGTGGCCACGGAGTTCGCCAACATGATCGTCACCCAGCGCGGCTATCAGGCCAACACCCGCATCGTCACCGTCACCGACTCCATGCTGGAGGAACTGGTGAACATGAAGCGCTAATACTTTTTCTTGAAAGAAAAAGTATTCAAAAAGAACTTTAACACGGGCCTAAAGCTGTTGCTATTCCTGGATTTCTGCCCGGTAACGTGGAGAAAGGCTTAATCGGGGAACAGTATAGGGCCCGCAGTCCCGGTAAGAAATGACAGAGCCCCCCGGCCGCCGTGCGGCGGCCGGGGGAGAAGAAAGGAGTATGCCATGATCGTGCTGACCAAACGGAACAACGAGAGGTTTCTCGTCAACCACAACCAGATCGAGAGCATTGAGATGATTCCGGAGTCCAAAATCGTCATGATGAACCGGGATTATTTCATCGTCAAGGAGACCCCCGAGGACATCATCAAGAAGATTCAGGACTATAACGCCAAGGTGCAGGACGTCCACCGGATCATTACCGTGACCGACAGGCGCTGACGTGCCCGCGGGGGCGCGTTTGAGGAGCGTTGAGAGCCGGAGGCTTTGGACGGGCCTCCAATGCGCCCTGCGAGAGAACGATCTCTCCCCTGCGGGGGAGTTAAAATGGGTGAGAAAAGATATGAATATTACCTATATTATTGGTTTTGTTGGCGCAGTCGCCGTTATGATCATCGGTATGATGTTCGGCGGCGAAACGGGCTTTACGCCCGGCCAGGTGAAAAACTTCTGGGACCCGGCCAGCGTGTTCATCACCATCGGGTGTACGATCATGATCATCATCGCGTCCTTCCCGCCCTCGGCGCTCAAGGACATCCCCAAGCACATCAAGATCCTCATGAACACCAAGGGCAACGACCCGCTGGCCATCATCGACGAGCTGGTGGAGCTGGCCCAGGTGGCCCGGAAGAACGGCCTGCTGGCCCTGGAGGAGAAGGGCAACGCCCAGGAGGACCCCTTCTTCAAGCAGTGCATCATGCTCATCGTGGACAACAACGACGCCGACCAGGCCCGTGAGATCATGATGAACGACATCGAGCAATCCGCCGCCCGCCACGAGGCCGGTGCGGGGATGTACGACAAGGGCAGCTCCGTGGCCCCGGCCTTCGGCATGGTGGGTACGCTGGTGGGTCTGATCAACATGCTGCGGGCAATGGACGTGTCCAGCGGCGGCGGCGATCTGGGTCCCGCCATGGCAACCGCCCTGGTGACCACCCTGTACGGGTGCGTCATGGCCCACATGGTCTTCGGCCCCATCGCCAACCAGCTGCGCCAGCGGGACGAGGAGGAGACCCTCTGCAAGCTCATCATCGTGGAGGGCATCATGTCCATTCAGGCGGGGTCCAACCCCAAGGCCCTGCGGGAGAAGCTGCTGACCTTCGTGGCCCAGCGCCAGCGGGACGGCTCCGCGGCCAAGAAGGGGAAGGGCGAGGCCGAGTAAACGCTTCGCGCAGAGAGGGAAATGAGCTATGGCTTCTATCAAGAAAAAATCAAGCGGAGGCGGCGGCGCCAACTGGATGGACACCTACGGCGACATGGTGACGCTGCTGCTGTGCTTCTTCGTGCTGCTCTACTCCATGTCCACCATCAGCGAGGAGAAGTGGATGATGATCGTCCAGAGCTTCAACAAGGACGCGGAGGTCTCCACCGACACCAAGCCCCTGGGCCCCGACGGCACCAGCGACCAGGAGATGGGCGACGACATGCCCATGACCCAGGACGAGGTCAACGAGATACAGGATATGATCCTGGAGTACCTGGCGGAGTATTCCGCCGGGCAGGCGGACTCCGACTCGGTCAGCTACAGCACGGGCGACGGGTATATGTACATCAGCTTCAGCGACGACACCTTCTTCGGCGGCAACAGCTACCAGCTGACCGACCGGGCCCGGGAGGCCCTGGGAGGGCTGTGTCCCATGCTGGAGGATCTGAAGCCCTTTATTGACGAGATCCGGGTCAGCGGCCACACGGCCACCGCGCAGGGGACCTACGACCCCTCCTTCGACTGGCGTCTGAGCGCGGACCGCGCGTCGGAGGTGGTGGCCTTCCTGTATGAGAACGCCGACCTCCAGGGCGCGCGCCTCACCTCCGAGGGCCACGGCCAGTGGCTCCCCGTGGCGGGGAACGTGGAGGAGAGCGACCGCTCGAAGAACCGCAGGGTGGAGATCATGATCGCCCTGGCCGACCAGGAGCTGGAGAGCCCCATGGCCGGGAGCGTGGAGGAGTATTACACCACCACGGAGCGGGAGATGCCCGGCATGATACCGGCCGGGACCGCGGCGGCGGAGTGAGGCCGCTCCCCATATCGGTCAGAGCTGACAGCGCCCCGCTGGAGGGCGCCCGGAATCCAAAGTTGGGAATGAGGAGACAATATGGCAGAAGTCTTATCACAAAGTCAGATCGACGCCCTGCTGGCGGCAGCCCAGAGCGGGAATCTTGACGCGGGCGCCAAGAAAGAGGAAGCCCCGGAAAAAAAGTATAAGAAGTACGACTTCTACAGTCCCAGGAAGTTCAGTAAGGACCGTCTGAAGATCCTCAGCAGCATCTATGAGAACTACACCCGGGTCATCAACTCGCGGATGAACGCGATGTTCCACTCCACCTGCGAGATCGAGGTGGCGTCCATCGAGGAGCTGCGCTACTACGAGTTCTCCAACGCGCTGCGCGAGGGCGACGTGCTGGCTCTGGCGAAGATCGACCGGGAGGAGCTCCAGGAGGAGTCCCCCATTCTGGTCCATCTGGCCACGCCGGTGCTGCTGACCATGATGGACCGGATGATGGGCGGCGACGGCGAGCCCGACGACGGGCTGGACCCGGACTACAAGCTGACGGACCTGGAGCTGAACATGTACGCGGACATCATCCGGGACATGCTGGACTTCATGGGGCGCAGCTGGGAGAACTACATCAACCTGAAGTTCTCCTACGTGCGCACGGAGACCAACCCCACCCTGGTGCAGCTCATCGGCTACGACGACACCGTGGTCATCGTGGGGCTGGACATCCGGTTTCCCAACAGCAGCGGGCGGCTGAGTATGTGCCTGCCGGGGGAGATGCTCACCAACATCTTCACGGAGATCAGCCGGGACACGGTGCACCGCTCCCGGGGCGAGGACAAGTCGGAGGAGATCTTCGACACCCTGCGGGATTCCGACCTGGAGATCGTGGCAGAGCTGGCCCGGACGGAGTTGCAGCTGAGCGACATTTTCCACCTCAACGTGGGCGACGTGGTGGACATCAAGCAGCCCAAGGACTCCCCCATCTTCCTGAACATCAGCGGCAGGCGATGGTTCGACGGGCGCATGGGGATCTATAACAAGCAAATGGCCGTGAAAATCGGTGAGACATATATTAAGGCGTAAAGGAGCGTATCCTTATGGGTGAAGTAACATTTAGTCCGATGGTGATCGACGCCATCGGGGAGGCCATGAATATCAGCCTCGGCTCCTCCGCTACGGCAGTTTCCAATATGCTGGACCACCGCGTGGACATCACGACCCCCACGGTACAGGTCATCAACGCGGAGGACTTTTCCCTGGGGCGGATCGAACCGGCCATCGGCGTAGAGATCAAGTATGTGTGCGGCCTGGAGGGCAGCAACATCATGATGCTCAAGCGCAGCGACGTGAAAGCCATCGTGGACATTCTGCTGGGCACGGAGACCCCCGACGAGGAGTTCCAGATGGATGAGCTGAGCATCAGCGTGGTCTGCGAGGTCATGAACCAGATGATGGGCGCGGCCTCCACGGCGCTCAGCGACCTGCTGGGGCGGATGGTGAACATCTCTACACCGGAGTCCTTCGAGCTGACCGACTTGGACGAGGTCCGCGAGAAGCACTTCCCCGTCAGGACCGGGCCCATCGTGGTGGTGAGCTTCCAGCTGAGTATTGAGGGCGTAGTGGAGAGCGAGTTCATGAACGTCATGAGCGTGGAGCTCGCCAAGGAGCTGGTGGCCGGTATGGGTCTGGACGTGGATGCGGAGATGGGCGGAGCGCCCGCCCCCGCGCCTGCGCCGGAGCCCGCGCCCTCCTCCGGCGGCACCTTGAGCCAGGAGGAGATCGAGCGGCTCATGGGCGGCGGAGGTGCGGCCCCTGCGCCGGAACCTGCGCCCGCGCCCTCCTCCGGAGGCACCCTCAGTCAGGAGGAGATCGAGCGGCTCATGGGCGGCGGAGCCGCCGCGCCCGCGCCGGAGAGCGGACCTGCGCCGCAGCAGCCTGCCGCGCCGCCTCCCCAGCAGCCCGCTCCCGCGCCCGGCGCCGGGGCGCAGCAGCCGCCCTACTATCCGCCTGCGGGCTATCCCCCCTATCCCCAGCCGAATGCGGGCGGCGGGTATCCCTATCCCCCCTATCCGCCCTACTATATGTATCCGCCGCAGCCCCAGCCGGAGGCGAAGCAGCCGGAGCCCAAGGTCATCAACACCCAGAAGCCCAAGATGGAGCCCTTGAGCGCGGACAATCGTCTCAGTCAGGAGCAAAAGGAGAACCTGGACCTTATCATGGGAGTGTCCCTGGAGGTGGCCGTGGAGATCGGCCGCACGAGGCGGAAGATCCAGGACATCATCGCCTTCTCCAAGGGTTCCCTGGTGGTGCTGGACAAACTGGCCGGCGAGCCGGTGGACCTGCTGGTCAACGGCCAGTGCATCGCCCGGGGCGACGTGGTGGT
>CAJUPS010000046.1 GCA_910588045.1 uncultured Oscillospiraceae bacterium
AGCACCGTGTTCTTCATCATCCGCCAGAAGGTGGGGGCCTTGAAGAACCGGGTGAACCAGTCCAGGCCCACCCACCGGCTGGCGGTGAAGCCCAGGTTGGGGTCGAAGTCCCGGAAGGCGATCTGGATGCCGTACATGGGGATGTACTTGTAGACGATGGTCAGGATCACCGGGATGGCCAGCAGCGCGTAGAGCTGCCAGTTCTCCCGGATCCTCTGTCCCAGCGTTTTCCCGGAACGCTGGGACAGGGCGGCGGAACCCGCCGCCGAGAGCCGAGTTTCGCTTTTTTTCATGTGACTCACTTCCTTAAACACATAGCTTGTCGCGGGGAGAAGAAACGATGGGGAAACGGTCCTTTTCAGGATGCGCGCCGGCCGCGTATTCCGTATAACGTTTCACGAAGTTTCTCAAATTTTAGCAGCCGAGTGGGCTGCCGAAAGTCTGTGAAACGTTATGCGCCTGTTGTGGCTATCTTAGCAGAGGTCCCTCCCACTTGTCAACAGGTTTTTCCCAATTTTTTGAAGTTTATCAATTTGAACAATCTGTGAAGGACGATTTTGGTGATTGCGCCAAAATAAAACGTTTCATAAAAAAATTATGAAATTCCTCTTTACATTTCACCACGGATTCTGCTATGATACAGGCAGACTGGGGTGTGAGTGCGCCTCCTCGCCCTGTCTGTATGAAACATTTCACAAGGAGGGTAGGTATGAAGAACGCGATGCCGACGATGAAGGACGTGGCCCAGGAGGCCGGGGTGGCTCTGGGGACCGTGTCCAAGGTGTTCAACGGCCTCCCCGTGGGGGAGAGCTACAAAATAAAGGTGGAGGAGGCCGCCCGGAAGCTGGGGTATCAGGTCAACCAGTACGCCCGGGGGCTGAAGACCAATAGGACCAATACCGTGGCCGTGATCCTGCCGAGGGTGAACCACCCCTTTTTCGCCGCCCTGGCCCAGCATATCTGCGAGGCCTTGGCCCGGCGGGACTACCGGATGCTGCTGTACGTCACCGCCTCCAATCCGGAGATCGAGCAGAACTGCGTCAACATGGTCCGGCAGAACAAGGCGGACGGCATCATCGGCCTGACCTACAACCCCCTGGCGGTGGACGAGGACCTGCCCTTTGTGGGCATTGACCGCAGCTTCCGGGCGGACATTCCCTGCGTGGCGGCGGACAACTACGGCGGGGGCCGCCTGGCAGCGGAGAAGCTGCTGGAGCTTGGGTGCAAACGCCTGGCGTTTTTCCGCACCGGTTCGACCAGCCCCGGGGAGACCGACAAGCGGGGAGACGGCTTCGAGGCCGTCTGCCGGGCCCGGCAGGCGCCCTACGAGCTCCTCCGCCGGAACGACGGCGAGGACGGGGACGAGGTGTTCAAGGCGTTCCTGCGCGCTCACACGGCGGGCGGGCGGCTGGACATCGACGGCATTTTTTGTTCCACGGACCTGCTGGCCTGGAGGATACAGAACATTTTGACGGACCTGGGCTTCCGGGTGCCGGAGGACGTACAGATCATCGGCTTTGACGGCATTCGGCGGTTCGGCGGAGAGGCGCTGTACTGCTCCACCATCGTCCAGCCGGTACAAAAGATCGCGGAGACCTGCGTGGACCTGCTCCTGACCAAGGACCGGTCGAATATCCCGGCGCTGGTGTGCCTGCCCGTCAGCTACGCCCCCGGTGGAACGACGCGGGAATAGGAGGCCGTTATGGCAAGCGAATATCTGAAGAAAAAGTATCAGGATGTCAAGCCGGATGTCCCTCGGGAGCTGACGAAGGCGGAGAAGCGGAAAAACTGGTGGGACTACCACAAGTGGCACGTGGGGATTGCGCTGCTCCTTCTGGCGGTCGTGGGCAGCATCGTGCGGGACGTGTTCGGGCAAGTAAAGCCGGACTATCAGATCGCCTATGTGGGGACCTACCGGCTCCCGGAGGAGGCCGCCGCCGCGGTGGAGACCGCATTCGCCTCCCTCGGAGAGGATCTCAACGGCGACGGCAAGGTGGTGGCAGCGCTGAAGCAGTACGCCTTTGGCAGCGAGGATCCCAGCACCTTCGCCGCGGCGCAGGTCTCGCTGATGGGGGACGTTCTGGAGTGTGAGAGCTATTTCTTCCTGCTGGAGGACCCGGACCAGTTTCAGCGGGAATATCACACCCTCCGGCGGCTGGATGGGACCCTGCCCGAAGAGGAGGAGGACTCCGCAGAGGGGACCTATCTGGCGTGGGCGGACTGCCCGGTACTGGCGGCGCTGGAGCTGGGGGAATACTCCTACGGTTTGATGGACAGCGCCATGACCGGCAGCAATCAGGAGCTGCTCTCCCCGCTGTGTCTGGCCCGCCGGGGCTTTTGGACCGAAAAAGCCTCCGCATACACGGAGGGCTGCGACGAGCTGTGGAATAAGTTGACGGAAGGAGCTGCCCCATGAAAAAATATGTGGTTGCGCCCTCTGCGGAGATCGACCATGGGCAGACGTTCTCTGTCGCCCTGCGGAATAAGGAGGAGTAGGCCATGGGACTTCTGTTCCCCGAGGACCCGCACTACAACGAAAATGAGCGGCAGCGGGGCTTTGACCGCTACCGCCAGCTGCTCTCCAACCGGTTCGGACAGTGGTGGAAGCTCAATCTGCTGACCCTCGTGGGCTTCGTGCCGCTGGCAGCGGGGGTGTTCTATGCGTCCGCCGTGTCCAGTATTCTGGTGCTGCTCCCCTGCTCCATTGTGGGCGGCGCAATTGCCGGACCGTTTTTGGCCGGGATGTATGACGCGATCCTGCGGGGCTTGCGGGAGGATGCCACCCCTTGGCGGGAGGGCTGGAAGCGCTCCTGGCGGCAGAACTGGCGGGGCAGTATGCTCCTGGGGGCGGTCATGGGGCTGCTCATCGGGGTCTATGCCTTTATGGGGATGCTGTTCTGGTGGGCCGAAACGCCGCCGTCTCTGGGGACCGTCGTGATGTACCTGACGGGGGCGCTGCTGGTCTTTGCGGCGGGCACCCTGCTATGGCCGCAGCTCGTCCTGTTTCAGCAGCGGCCCGCCATCCGGCTGCGCAACGCATTCCTGTTCCTGCTCCGATTCTTTTGGCGCGTCATGGGGGTGGGACTTTTGCAGCTGGCCTACTGGGCGGTCTATGTGCTGTTTGCCCCCTGGACGCTGCTCCTGCTGCTGATTACCGGGGTCTGGTACATCGTGTTTCTTTCGCAGTTCCTCATTTATGAGCAGATGGATGATGCCCTACAGATCGAACGGCTTTATCGCGAAAACGTTCACTAGGGGAAAAAAGGATTCTGAGGGAAAGCCGCCGGGCGGTTCCCGCAGAATCCTCTTTCTTTTGCCGCACCAGACATCCCCGGCCCACGGGGTCACTTCTTCGCTTCCATTGCCCTCTTCGCCATGATCGCCGCCTGGCAGCGGGGAACCATTCCCATGGGCTCCTTGCCGTCGGTAATGCCCAGCTTCACCGCCTCCGCCAGCTCCTCCTTTGCCCAACCGGGAACCGGCTGCTTCCTGAGGTAGTCACTCAGCGCATCGTAGATTTCCTTCCCTGTCATTGTCTCCTCCTCATACCTGTCATACGGCCGGATGTACGCCTTCACCTGCGTCTGGCTGCGTTTCCTGCGATACACCCCGCCGCCGTTGTCCTGACTGCCGATCTCCCCGGCGGAGGTGTTCCCCTCCACCACCGTGACCATCCCGTCGGCGGCACTCTCCAAAATTCCGGTGTGCCCGAAACGATAGATCACAATATCCCGGGCTACCGGCGCGGTGACGATCTTCTCCGGCGCGTACCGCCTGTACCAGTTCAGCAGCTCGCCGCAGCTGGCCGTCCTGTGGGGCAGCGGACACCCTGCCTGGGCAAAACACCACTGCACAAACATCATGCACCAGGGCTGTCCATCCAGCCCGTACCACGCCCCATACTTGGTCCGGTTGGACCCCGCCGGACTCTCCGTCCGCCCCAGCTCGCCCCGGGCGATCTCCAGCGGATCTCTAACCGTTCCCATTTCCGCCCTCCACCGCGTCCTGCACCTTCTGACTCTGTGTGCCGAAGTAGAACGCGATGATCACCGCATAGATGGTCATAAAATCCTGGCTGATGGCCTGCTGCATGGCCATCCCCGCAAACACCACGGTCAGCGCCAGTGTCACGATAGACTTCACGCTCAGCAGGTTTCCCAGCCGCTTAAGGATCGTCTCACGCATTCTCCTGTTCTCCCCTCATAACCTTAGAAATCTTGATTCCAGCCAGCAGCAGCGCCTCCACGCCGCCCGCCCCCAGGGTGTATTGAATCAGTGTGTCCGGCACGCTGCCCTTGACGCAGAAAATCACCGTCATGGCCGCAATGAATCCCACCAGGAACATCCCCAGCAGGACCAGTACCACATTGGACGTCTTCCTCACAGACCCAGCCTCCCCAGCAAAAACGCGATCACCGCCGCCGCCACCGCCCAGACGGTCTTCTCCACAAGGTTTTCCCAGCGCCTGGCGGGCTTGTCCCGCTGGTCTTCCTGCCACATAATGAGCTTATCCAATTTCTCATTGACCGTGACAAAATGCTGCTCCTGGGCGGCTTCCGCCTTCTCCAGTTCGTTGAGCCGCTGGAAGATCTCCCTGTGGGTGCCGCTGCTCTGCCCCTGCAATTTGTCCAGCTCCTTCTCCAGACGCTGGAGGTCCGCGCAGGGTTCGACACATTTTTCCGGCATATTCTGTCTCCTTTCACAATCTGTATTCATAACCGGGGATGCCGTTCGTCCCCTCTGCAATAGGCGAGAAATGGGGGAAATGTTGCCCCCATCCGTGCAACGGCAGATTTCACAAAAATTTCCGTTTTTTTGCCCGGCGACGGCTGTATTGGAGGATCGACAAACAGGGACTATAGCAAACATTCGCAGCACCCCTACAGGACATTTTGCATATTGCTATAGATAGCGTAACCGCCCTGTACCGGTTCGGTACAGGGCGGTTTTGGTTTGATCGGGTTTCTGGATTCCAAACGGCTGCACGCTGGTTTTCAGCGGACCCGCCGTCAGGTGTTTTCCATGAAGTTTTTCAGCATTTGCGCCGCTTCGGCACGGGTCGCCGTCTCTCCGGGGGCAAGCTGACCGTGGCCGTCGCCGCTCATGATCCCGTTCCGGACGGCCCAGAGCAGCGCCTTCCGGGCGTAATCGCTGGCCTGGTCCGCATCCGTGAAGGCGAGGGACTGGTCGTCGGTCTCGGGGCTTCCCGCGTACTTCCAGAGCATGACGGCGAACTGTTCCCGCGTGACGCTCTCATCGGGACCGAATTGGCCGTTGCCATAGCCGTCCGCAATGCCGTTCTCCGCGGCCCAGGCAATGCCGTCCGCATACCAGGCGTCGCCGCTGACGTCGCTGAATCCGCTGGCTGCATCCTGAGACGGGCTGCCCTCCAGGCGGTAAAGCACGGTCGCCAACATGCCGCGGCTCATGGGCTCATCCGGGCTGAAGGTCGTCTCACCGGTGCCGCCGAACAGCTCGCGGGCGCTGACGAAGGCCGCGGCATCGGCTGCCCAGCTCGTGGGCGGGACATCGGCGAAGGTCTTACTGTTGTCTACGATCTCCACCGCTGCGGAACCACTGAGCGGAATGCTCACCTTGCCGTCCCCTGCAACGCTTTTCCGGATCGTCTCGCGGGTGCCGTCCGCATGGACCAGCACCGCCACGGTGCCGGGCCCGGCGTCCTCCGCCGGGACGGTGAGCGTCACGCCGCCGGGGACGTTCTCCACCTTCTCGCCGTCCGCCGTCAGCGTCAGGACCAGCGCCCGGTCCACCTGCTCGGTCACCACGTCGATGGTGCCGCCGGTACTGCCCAGGGTATCCAACGCCGCCTGGGGAATGGTCACGTCGGCCATGGGGGCGGAAACGGTCAGCGATGCGTCCGTCTCACTCTTGATTTGGTTCACCGTCGAGGCCGGGATCGAGACCTGCGCTTTGGTCACGTCGCCGGAGATCTCCGGCTTGATGACGATATTCCGGCTCTGGCTCTCTACGGCCTCCTTCACCAGCTGCTCGCCGTCCGCACTGCTCACCACGGTGCTGGCCGTGCCGTCCTGGACGGTGGCCTGGATGGGAGCGCCGGTCGGGTCGGCGGACGGGGCGCCGACGGCGCCCGGGGTGTTGACGGGGCTCATGAACATGCTGTCCGGGAATGCAGACGGACTTTCTATAGGCGGAGTGCTCGTATTCTCCTTGATCTCCGCCTTGACCGACGCTGCGGGGATGCCGGTGTAGTTCACGCTGTCCGCAACCTTGTACCAGACGGTGTACTCACCAATGTTGGTAGCGGTAGGTATGCTTTCCGAATACGTGCCGTTCTGGTCATCCCGGCAGTAGACGATGGTGCCGATGCCGTTGACTGTGGTGCCAGCGGTGACAAGCGCTTGTGCGGTTCCATCCTGATAAGTCAGGTTATTGGCCACTGGCAGGTTTTGCAGCTTCGCGTCTACCTTGGAAATCGACGCCGTTACGTTGTCAGGCCAGATAATCGCGTACTTGCTGGTATCTGCTCCTGCGGCCTCACTCTTCGTTAATTTCACCTGCTTGTTCGTGCCAACATCAGCTGTCGCAAACTGTCCTTCTACGGTGAGTGGGATTTCGTCAGCTCCCACCAGAGCGCCGCTCGGCCAGGACGCTCTCAGAGTTGCATCGGTTTTTCCATCATAGGGTTTGTCTTCGGCTGTCACCACCGGGGTCACGGGCTTCGGCTTTGCCTCAAACGGCACACTATCTGTGTTGGATTTGCTATAGCCGTCCGCAGCCTCCCGGTACGCTTCAACGGTGAATCCGCCTATGCCCTTTACGGTCACGACGCAATTATTGCCGCTGGTTGTCGTAACTTCTGCAACGCTGGCACCAGAGGTATTTTTGATACTCCACTGAATTGCACCGCTTCCGGAACCACCCATGGCGGTCAGACGGACTGTATCTCCGTAGTAAACGGTGGTTTCGCTAGTAACGATGGACAGGGGATTCTGGTCAGCCGCCACGATCTCGAAAGCGTCATCTTTGGTTACGGGAGTATCGAACTTGTAGTTTCCGCCCGGTTTATCTGTGACGATAACCTTGTACTTGCCTACCGCAATCAGACTGCTGGGCTCAAACGCCACCGTATACTCACTCTCCGGGATGATGCGGCCTGCACGGTCTGTGACAACGACAGTCGGGGTCTTCACCGTTCCGTCATACTTAACCGTGCCCGAGGTACACGTAACGGTCGGCGCATCTGTGTTTGCACTGATCGTCACAGTACCCAAATTCACGGGCGTGCTGTCCTTGTGGTTGTCATCATTGGCGGCCACCTTGTACCAGACGGTGTAGCTGCCCGCGTCCGTACCCGTGGGGATGTTGTAGGTGTAGTCACGGCCATCCAGGGAATACATCATGTATCCGCCCTCCGCCGCACCGCCGTTGGTAAGCAGAGGCTGCGCACTGCCATTGTAGGTCAGGCTCCCGGCCTTTACCGGCGTAACTGTCACCGTTGCAGCTTGCGGGGTGATGGACGCGGTTGTGGTGGAATTGTAGCTGATGGCGTACTTTTTACTGACATCATCCGGAATCGTTAGGCCGGTGATGATGACGGTCTTGTTTGTCCCGACATCCGCATCTGTGAAATGTCCCTGCGCAGTAACGGTGAAAGTATCGCTGCCAACCAGTCCGCTGAAGGTGACGGTCAATGTGGCGTTGGTGCTGTTGTCATAGGTCTTGTTTGCCGCCGTCACAACTGCGGTAACCGGCTTCGGCTGGGCGTAGAAGGTCCAGGTGTCGGTGGCTTCTCCCTTGGTCGCCGTGATGGTGACGCTGCCACCGCTTGTGACCTTGTACTGGCCGTTGCCGAGATCATCAACAAGTCCGCTTGCAGTCCACGTCACCGTACCATCGCCAGCGCCGCCGGTGGCACCGAGGGAAAGCACATCGCCGTAGTAGACCGTATCCTTCTTGCCGGTGATGGTCAGCGGGGTTTGGCCCGCAGGGAGAATTGTGATTTCGCGCTTAATGGAGTCAAAGCTGTAGTTCTTCTCCCTGCTTGTGATCGTGAGCGTATATGTGCCGGGATTGATGGTATCGCCGGTATATGTCACCTGATACTCACTAGAAGAAATCACATCGCCACCATCATCGCTTACCGTAATGGTGGGCTTCTGCACGCTGCCAGTGTAGGTGAAACTGCTCTGAGACAGCTCAACGGTCGGTTTTTTCACTTCATTGATGCCAATGTCTACCGTACACCGTACAACATCGCTGTCCTCGTACATGGAGTTACCCTCAACCTTGGCTGAAACCGTGTATCTGCCCTTTTGGGTCCCAGTGGGGATCGAGTAGCCATACGTGCCTCCATTCAAGGAGTAGAGTACAACTCCGTCGTCAGGATGCTCGGCGATACCATTTGTAACAAGCACCTGGGGTTCTCCGGTGTAGACCAGGCCGTCAACAGGCTCTGGTGCAGCGTAAAATGTTGCCTTGCCCTTCGTGATCTCGAACGTCACGACACTAAAGAACTCGTAGTTGCCGTCCGTACTTTCTACGATAACTTCCGCAGTGCCTACGTTAGTGTTTTTGCTGCAAGAAACGCTATAGTCATTCCCAAAAACGAGCGTTTGGCTACCCACCTTTACGGTTACTGCGGGCGTTATTGCACTGCCGGTATACGGTGTCGAATAGCTATACTGACCATTCAGCAGAATGGTGGGAGTGACCGACTTCGGGCTGATCTCCACCTCCACCAAATTTGCGGTGGTTTCCTCTGAACCATCGGTACTCACTACCTTGTACCAGACCTCGTAAGAGCCCGCATCGGTTCCCCTGGGAATCGACGTGATATAATCGCCGGTTTCCTCAGAAAGATACATCACACGGCCATTTACCGCCGTACCGGGTGTCACAAGCGTCTGCGCCTTTCCATTATAGGTCAGCTCTCTCGGCTCCGGAGCGCTGACTATGGCAGGCGCACCCGCCTTGATCTCAAAGGTCTTGCTGCCGCTGACGGTATAGTTTCCGCCGGGGGCATTGCTGATTGTGACAGTCGCGGTGCCTATCGCAGTGTTGTTGCTGTACCCCACCGTGTACTCGCTGGCAGGAATTACAGTATTACCTTCCTTGACCACGACATCGGGCTTTTTCGCGGTGCCATCGTAATCGAACGATTCGGGCGACAGCTCAATCGTGGGATTAGTCACCTCTTTCGGCTTGATGGTCACCTCCACCCCGACCGCTGGGCTGTCTGTATAATTCCCGCTGGCCTGGGCCTTGTACCAGACGGTGTATGTACCCGCATTGGTCTCTTTGGGAACGCTCAAGGTGTAGTACGAGCCATTCCGGGAATAAGCAAGGGTGCCGTTTTTCACCGTAAGCCCGCTGACCAGCGCCAGCTCACTGCCGGTATAGGTCAGGGTATCCGGTGTTGTCCCTTCCACGCTCGCAGCCTTCGGGGTGATGGACGCGGTGGTGGTCACCGGAATCTTGATGTCGTACTTGTCGCTTTCGGGGGCCGTACCGGTGATCGTTACCACCTTATCGGTTCCGACATCGGCGCTGTTGAACTTGCCGGTCAGATCTAGTGTGATAGTATCGCCCGCCACCAGGTCGCCGGACTGCCATCTGATGACCAGTTGGGCCGTGTCTTTTTCATCGTACACTTTATCCTTGGCGGTCACGATGGGGGTAACGGGCTTCTTTTCCACACTGAACGTCCAGGTAGCCGAGACCTCGGAATAGCCGCCATCTGTCGCTTTTGTAGCCTTGATTGTAACCGGCCCGCCAGCCTTGCGGACGGTCACTAAGCCGTTTTGGTCGATGGTTGCAACATCCTTATTGTTGCTGTCCCACGTCACCGTCCCCGTTCCGGAACCGCCCACCGCAGTGAGCGTAAAGGCCCTGTCGCCGTACTGAACCAGACCGGGTTGATTCATGATCGACAACGGACTCTGGTCCATATGGGTGATGGAGAAGGGTACGGTCTTTGTAGTGATGTTGTAGTTGCCGCTAGTTGTATCTTTGTCGGTGACAGTGACCGTGTAGGTTCCGGCTTTTGTCCAGTTCCCGTCCCCATAGCTGACCGCATACTCGCTGTCCGGAATCACGCGGCCATGTTTGTCCTTGACGGTGACTGTCGGCTTGTGCTCTTTGCCGTCATAGATTGCGCCGGTGGGCGTGAGCTCGATGGTGGGGGCGGTCACTTCCTGCTGAACGATGGTCGCTTTGTCCGTCAGCGTGGCGGCTTCCCTGTCCTTGTGGTTGCCGTCTCCCTTCACGCGGTACGAGATTTCGTACTCACCCACGTTCGTGCCAGTGGGGAGGGTTGCGGAATACGTGATCTTATCCACCGAGTATTCCATGGTGCCGCCAACTGCACTCCCCGCCTTGACCAGCGTCAGGGGAAGGCCGGTGTACTTCAGATCTTCCACAGGCACCGGAGCGGTCACGGTTGCTATCTCCGCCTTGAGAATCGACGCAGTGGTTGTGGCGGGGTAGGTGATGTTGTAGTTGTCTTGGCCCGTACTGCCGGTGAAGTCCGGGTTCGTGCTGTCAACATTCACCTTCTTATCCGTTCCGGCATTGGGGTCCTCAAAAGTGCCTGTTAGGGTAGCCTGAATCTTGTCGCCGTCCACCAGGTCGCTGCTCTGCACCGTAGCGGTCACGGCGGTTGTGGCGGGCGTAACTCCGTCATAGGTCTTTGCCGCCGCTGTCACAACGGCTGTGACCGGCTTTTTCTCCGCATAGAAGAACCATGCAGCGGTCTGGTCCTCATAGCCAGTCGCCTTACTGGTCGCCGTGACCGTGACGGGAGCACCCGAACCGGTGATGGTGAGCAGTCCGGTGTCGGTAATGGTTGCACGAGCACCGTCACTGACTTTCCACTCTAGCGTCCCATTGCCGCCCGTGGTCCTCAGCTGGATCGTATCGCCGTAATAGACCCGCTCCCGTGTTCCGGTGATGGTCAGAGGCGTCTGGTCCGCCGGGAGGATTTCAAATTTGGCGGTAGCATTGAACGAATAATTAGCACCAGTTCCGGTAATGGTCAGAGTGTAGCTACCCACATTTTTCAGTTCCGTGGTGCTGTTACCCGCTTCATCCGCATACGCCACCGTATACTCGCTGCCGTCAATCACAAGGCCCTGGTCGTCTTTGACCGTGACCGTTGGCTCTTGCTTCTCCCCAGTGTACGTCACCTTGGGAGGCGTCACCTGGATGGTGGGATTGGTCACGGTGTTTTTATCAATCCTCACCCCATCCGCCAGCTTCGCGGGGGCCGTATCGCTGTGGTTCTGGTCGCCCAACACCTTGTACCAGATTTCGTACTCTCTTACGTCCTTCCCCGTAGGAATGGCCGGGGTATACTCGCCATCCTTAGTCAGAGAATACACCAATGTGCCATCGGATGTGCTGCCCGCCTCGACCAGCTCCTGGAGCTCACCGTTGTACTTCAAGCCGGTTTTCCCCTTCGGATCCACAACGTTGGGAGCAACCTTCGCAATCTCAAAGGTTCCCGTCCCGTTGACGATGTAGTTGCCGCTGTTGGCGTTGGTGACAATGACCGTCGCCGTACCCGCGTTTACGTTGTCGCGGTAGGACAGGACGTACTCGGTGTCCGGAATGGTCGTGGTGCCGTCCTCTACCTTGACATTGCCCGGTTCCTTCGCACTGCCGTTATAGGTATAGGGACCACCAGTCACCGTAATGACCGGGCTGATGACCGTTTTCGGACTGATCGTCACGGAGACCGAGCCAACTGTTGCACTGGCCTCGTGGTTGCTGTCGCCTACTACCTTGTATTGTACGGTGTAGGTGCCCGCATCGGTTCCCGTGGGGATGTCCGAGCCATAGTTTGTGCCATCCTGCGAATACTCGATATGTCCGCCGGTGGCGGTGCCTACGGTGACCAGCTCCTGCGGCTGTCCGGTGTAGGTCAGCGTTCTGGCCTGGGGAGAACTGGTCAGCTGTGCACTGCCCTTGTGAATCTCAAAGGTCACGCTGCCGCTGACGGTATAGTTGCCGCCCTCGTTGTCCGTGATGGTCACGGTTGCCTTAGTATCCGCAGTAGTGACATTCTTATTGCCACTATAGCTGACCGTGTACTCACGGGCCGGAACGACTGCCGAACCGTCTTTGATGGTAACGGTAGGCGTCTTGTCGGTGCCGTCAAACAAATAGTAGTAAACAGTAGCGCCATCTTTGGTCTCTGTCTGCAAGTCGTTGCCGGACAGCGTGATATTTGCGATGTCCTCCGTCAGCGTTTTCGGGCTGATCGTCACCGTGCACGACTGCGGCTCGGACTCGGTGTGATTGTCATCCCCCTGGGCCTTGTACCAGACCGTGTAAGTCCCCGCGTTGGTTTTCTGGGGAACCGTCGCGGAATATACGCCGTCTTTGGTACTGGAATAGAACGTGCCTGTACCTCCACTGCTTACAAGGTCTTGGGCTGTGCCATCGTATACACGGTTATTTGCCGTCAAAGTTGGCGCAGTTGCAACCGCCTTGAGGATGGATGCAGTGGTCGTGGGCGGGATGGTGATGTCGTACTTCTGAGAGGTTGCATCAGAGACAGGGACGCCAGTGATCGACACTGTTTTGCCTGTTCCAACGCTATCATCAGCAAACGCTCCCGCTATGCCCGTAGTGTCAATCTTGTCCGTCCCAACCAAGTCGCCCGGTTTCCAGGTGACGTGAATCGTGGCAGTCGTAACACCGCTGGCATACACCCTGTCATCTGCGGTCACAATCGCCGTGATGGACTTTTTCAGCGCGTTGAGCGGGTAGGTCGCCGTTGCCGTGTCGTAGTTCGTACCGCCAGCCTTAGTCGCGGTGATTGTAGCGGAACCTGTGCCCTCGATGGTCACAAAACCATTGTCGTCAACATGAGCAATGTTTTCGTCGCTGCTGCTCCATGTGACCTTTTCACTGCTGGAACCGCCGGAGGTGCTCAACGAGAAGGTGTCACCGTAGTAGACCAGGCCGGGCTTGTTGACGATTTCCAGCGGGGCCTGGGCCGTTGCGCTGATTTCAAACTCGGCGGAATCCTCAATTATGACGTAATTGCCACCCACAACGTTTTGGACGGTGACCTTGTGCTTGCCGACGTCTTTCCAGTTCGTGCCGGAATTATAGACGGCCTTATACTCGCTCGTCGGAATCACGTTGTTTGCGGTATCCCGGACCGTGACCTCGGGGTGTTTCACAGTACCGTCATACGGCGCACTGGGCGGTGAGAGCTCGATCTGAGGCGCCACAGTCTGCTGGTTGATGGTCACCTCCACCGTCTCAGTCTCGCTGTCCGTATGGTTCCGGTCGCCCTGGGCCTTGTAGTAGACCGTATACGTTCCGGCATCCTTGGCCTTGGGGATGGTCTGCACGTAATTTGTACCATCCAGAGAATAGACCATCATACCGCCCGTCGCCGTTCCCTCTGTGACCAGCACCTGGGCTTGGCCTGCGTCGTAAGTCAAGGGGGACACAGCCTCCGGCTCGGTAGCCACCGTTGCAGACACCGCCCAGATTGACGCGGTGGTCGTGGCGGGGTAGGTGATGTCGTATTTTTCCGCGTTTTTGCCGATGACGGTCGGACTCGAGCTGTTCACGGTCACCTTTTTATCCGTTCCGACATTGGCGTCGTCAAATGTGCCGGTCAGGCCAGTGATTTTGATTTCATCATCACTGAAAGCCAAGTCGCCGGGCTTCACAGTTGCCGTGATAGCGTCAGAAGCAACAGTGTTGTTATTGTCAAATGCCTTCGACGCAACCGTCACCACCGCCGTCACCGGTTTCTTCGCCGCAGTAAACTCCCATGTTGCGGATACGGGGGCGTAGTTGTCCCGGGAACTCGTTACCGTCACCTTGATGGTCGTGTCCACATCCTTCACAGTGAGAAGTCCGGCCTGCGTAAGATCGGTATCGGTATGGCCCGTGATCTCCCACTTCACCGTACCGCCGCTGATACCGCCAGACGTACCGAGCGGGAGAACGTCGCCGTAGAAGACCTGGACCTTGGTGCCCGTGATGGATATGATCTCCTGGTCCGCCGCGACAATTTCAAAGGTCGTGGTGCAGTCGCCTTGGAAAACATAGTTGGAATTTGCCGCCGCAGCAATCGTAATGGTGTAGGTGTCAGCATCCACCATACCAACGTTGCCATTCGTGCCCGTAATCGTCACCGTGTACTCTCTTTCCGGGATGATACGGCTGTGGTCATCGTACACGGTAATCGTGGGCTTCTGCTGACTGCTGTTGTACTTAAACGTATCCGAAGACAGCGAAATCGTGGGATTTGTTACGGTATTCCTCGCAATCTCCACCGTATCCAGCCTTACAGGAGTCGTATCGCTGTGGTTTGCATCCCCTTCCACCTTGTAATCAATGGTATACGGACCAACTTCGGAAGCTGTGGGAATCGCGGTGGAATAATTTCCGCCGTTTACCGAGTAGTACACAGTACCCTCATTGCAAACGCCCGCCGTTACCAGCTCCTGGCGTTCGCCGTTGTACTGTAAGTCGGTTTTGGGCTTCGGGGCCGTGACCGCTGGCTCTTTCTTGGTAATGGTAAAGCTCGCCGTACCGTTTACAATGTAGTTGCCGCCGTTGGCGTCGCTGACGATGACCGTAGCCGTACCGGCGTTGATGTTGTCGCGGTAGGATACGGTATACTCCTTGTTGTCCGTGTTGTCAATCTCCACATTGCCATCCCTGACCGTGACGGCGGGCTTGCACTCATTGCCATCATAGACATAAGAAGTCGGATTCAGCTCAATGACAGGCGTAAACTCTCTCGGCTTGATGATAACGGTCACCTGCCCGGGCTCTGTATCGGCATGGTTCGCGTCGCCTTTTACCTTGTAGTATACGGTGTAAGTGCCCGCGTTTTCACCCGTGGGAATGTCCGCCGAATAGTCGTCAACACCCGGCTCTGTCGTCCCCATCTTCAGCGCATACACCACTGTACCGCCGGTGGCAGCGCCTACGCTCACAAGCTCTTGGTTCGTTCCTTTTTCATAGGTCAGATCATTTGCCTTCGGGGAGGAGGTCAGCACCGCGCCAGCTTGCTCTATGGTAAAGTTTACCGTCACACCATTAAATGTATAATTGCCACCTGCGGCGTTCTTGACGGCTACAGTTGCAGTCCCGACATTCTTGTTGTTGCTGTAGTCCACCGTATAGTCGCTGGTCGCGAGCGTGGCGCCATCGTCCGCAGTGACTGTGACAGAGGGCTTTTTCTCCGTGCCGTCGTACTCGTAGTAGTAAGTAGTAGTATCGTCGGTAATCTCTGCCTTCAAGTCATGGTCGGACAGCGTGACCGTCACCGTAACATTCTTGGGAGTAATATCACCCGTGGCGGTGGCGGGGTAGCTGACAACGTACTTGCCGTCACCATCTGCTTTGGTTGCACCGCTATCGTCCAGCGTGACCGTCTTGCCCGTCCCGACGTTGGCGTTATCATAAGTGCCCTTCAGGCCGGTGAGCAAGAGGCTGTCACCGCTAACCAAATCACTAGGCTTCACCGATGCTTCAATATCGTCATCGGCAACTTCGGCATTGCCATCGTAGACCTTTGGTGTAACCGTCACCGCCGCCACAACCTGCTTCGGCTCCACGGTAAAGGTCCAACTGTCGTTGACATCTCCATAGTTGGGGACCTTCCGCACCGCCTTGACCGTGAATGTCCCAGTAGCATTGACGGTTAGTTCACCCGTGTTCGGGTCGATCGTGGTGCTAGAGTCTCCTGGAGCAACGCTCCATTCCACCGTCCCGTTTTCGGAACCGCCGCTGGTATCCAGCGTAAAGGTGTCGCCATAGTAAACATGCTCACGCTTGTTAGTGATTTTCAGCGCATTCTGGGCCGCCGCGATGATCTCAACCGTGGCGGTTCCAGTAAACTTATAATTCCCGTTGGCTACGCTTGTGATCGTCGCCGTATAAGTACCGGCAGCTGTCAACACTCCATCAGTAATCAATGTATCACTATTCGCCCACAAGACCGTGTACTGCTCCGCCTCAATCACGGTACTGCCATCCTTGACCGTAATTATCGGATTTTTCTTCTTCCCATCGTATGTATAGGACGATTCCGACAGTTCCACCTTGGGCGTGATGGTCTTGGGTGCGATGGTCACAGAAATCGGAGTCTCGTTCACGTCTACGCCGTCGTAATTGGTGGTTCCGTCTACCTTATAATAGACCGTGTACGTACCGGCATCGGTCCCGGTGGGAATCTCCGGGGAGAAATTGGTTCCGTCCAGAGAATAGACCAGGAAACCCACGCTGCTCTTCCCCGGCGTGACCAGCGCCTGGGGCTGACGGTTGTAGGTCAGCGGGTCAATTTTTGCTGGGGCGGCGGTAATTTCTGCTTTCGCCTTCTTGATGGTCACAGAAACAGACGTTATCAGAACATCATTGTGGTTCTTATCACCCTCGACCTTATAGTAGACCGTGTAATCCCCTGCTTCGGTGCCCGTGGGAATCGCGTCGCTATATCCACTCGTCGAACTGTTCAGTGCGTACTGAATTGTGCCGCCGCTGAACTCGCACGGCTCCAACAGCTCCTGGGCCGTGCCGGTGTAGATAAGGACAGCCGCAGTCGGTTCCTTTGAGAACTTAATATCCGCCTTTTGGATGACAAACGTCGTCGAACCTGTCACGACGTAGTTGCCGTTCTGCGCGTCGGTGATCTCGACGGTAGCCCTGCCAGCGTCTGTGTTGTCGCGGTAGATGACGTTATATTCTTTATCTTTGATAACCGTACTACCGTCTTTGACTACGACTTTGGGCTCCTTCGCGGTGCCGTCATAGGTGTAGTTGACAAGGGCAGCACCCCCTTCCAACAGCTCAATAGTGGCAGGGTTCACCACCTTGGGGTCAATGGTGACGGTCACCGAGCCTACGTCCGAATCACTGTGGTTGGCGTCGCCCTGTACCTTATAATACACGGTGTATTGGGCGGCATTCATCCTGGTGGGAATGGCTTCCTGATAGGTTCCATTCGCATCATCCACAGAGTAAACCATCGTGCCGCCGGACGCAGTGCCCGCGATCACAAGCTCCTGGTCTCTGTTACTAAAGATCAGCGGGTCGCCCGCCCTCTTCGGAGCAGTGATGACCCTGGCCGGTTCCTTGGTAATCGAAAATTTTTCTGTAACAGAAACAGGCGTAAACGAATAGTTCCCATCCTCCTTTGCGGTGACGGTCACGGTGGCGTCATTGCCTACATTGATATTATTGCTGTACGTCACCGTATACTCGTTGGCCGGAATTGTCGCAGTCCCGCCAGCCTCTGTCAGCGTGACCACCGGCTCTTTCGGAGTGCCATCGTAGACAAAACTATCCTGGTCAAGTGCAATGTTAGGTGATACCGATTTCTTGGCAATCGTTGCAGTAACATTCGCCGGAGCTTCGCCGGTGTAATTGTCGGTTTCCTGAATACGATACCAGACGGTATAGGTGCCCGCATTGGTGCCTTTCGGGAAATCTGTGGAGTAGGGGCCTTCTTCGCTCAGGGCGTATTCCACATCTACTCCCGCTGTGTTCACAACTGCGCCAGTGGCAATCAGCGTCTGCTCTGTCCCATTGTAGGTCAAATTTGTAGCAACTTGCGGTGCCGTAATCTCCACAACCGCCTTGTGAATCGTCGCCTTGACCGTGGTGCTGGAGTAGGACACATCGTAGTGCTGGGAATTGTTGCCGGTGATTACTGCGCCGGTTGTATTTACATCTACAGGCTTATCTATACCGGCATTTGCATCTCTGAACTGGCCCCTGCCCGTCATGTCAATGATAATTTCATCCCCGGCCAGAACGCCCTCTTCCACGACGGCGTGGACAGTCGCGTCAGCATTACCGTCGTAGTCTTTATCCTCCGCTGTCACTGTGGCGACGACGGGCTTTTTCGCCGCAGTAAGGGTCCAACTCGCAGTGGCGTCATTGTAGTTGACAGCGTTGCTTCCGGGATCCTCACCGGATTTCGTAGCCTGCACCTTGGCGGGGCCGTCACCAATGATGGTAACCTGCCCGCTGTCTTTATCTACAGTCGCAACATCCTTGCCCTCCGTAATCTCCCAAGTAACCAAGCCATTGCCCGAACCGCCGGACGTACCAAGGGTAAATTTTCCCCCATAGGTGACAGTATTGGGCTTTTGGGTGATAGACAGGGTATCCTGTGTCCGGAGGGTAATCTCGAACGGAACCTCAACTTTTTTATCTCATAGTTGCCGCCAGTCTTATCGATGACAACCACTTTCGCTGGATTCCCCTCGGTACTTACGTTCTGGTTATTGACATAACTCACCGCATATTCAGTGTCCAGCAGGACGGTCTGATCATCTTTGTCCGTGACTGTGACCTTTGGTTGCTTGAATCCGCCGTCGTACAGATAGGTATAGTCCGACAGTGTAACCTTAGGCGTGATCTGCTTGCGCAGGATTTTTACGTCAGGGACCAGCGCTGGCCCGACAGCGTTATAATTCTCGGTGCCCTCCACCTTGTACCAGACGGCGTAATTTCCGGCATTTGTCCCGGTTGGAATCGTTTCGGAGTAGGGACCTGCTGCGCTTGTCGCAAACAGAATCTTTATCCCATCGCGCACCGCCACCTCGCACAGCGTGCCCGCTGTGACCAGCGCCTGGGGACTGCGGTTGAAAACGGGTTTTGTCGCGGCAGGGGCCTCCGCAAGCGGGTCAAGCGGGTTAATTTTTTTGATTGTCAACATAATCGGCACACTGACAGCGCCCTCAAAGTTATCCATCGCCGGGAGACTGACTATCACGTCATACGTCCCCGCGTTGGTGGGCAGACCTTCGGTGTAGGTGGAATCATCTGCACCCGCTATTTTGTGGGAATACTTGAGGTAGCCCCGCAAACCATCTGGGTTCTCAATATTGATCGTTACCTGCGGGAGTGCTGATGCCTCCACCGGATCGCCGTCATAATCCACCATTATCGGAGTGGTATTCCATGTAAGAACCGGCAGCCGCTCAACCGTGTAAGTCTTGGTAAAGGTCCCGCCGAATGTAATGCCGGTAACCTCCACTGCAACTTCCCCGGCATCTTTATGGATGCTATATTTAGCCGTGTAATCCTTCTCCCCCTCCAGCGTCAGCGCCGTACCGTTGGACAGGGTGAATGTAATGCCTACATCTTTCGGCTTGATCGTACCGCTGTAGACAAGTTTCGCTAAATCCCCCGGATCAATAGCAATCGTAAGCCCAATCTTGCAGTGGTCACACGTTCCGTTCCCCTCTGCATCGAAAGTGAACGTACACGCTTCCGACCCTGTCGTTCCGCAGTACGAGCAAGTCCAGCTGTGCGTTAGGGTTCCGGGGATGTGGGTGTAGGTCCTGCCCGAATGGTCCGTGCACTGCTTGACGGTGACTCTTTTGAGCGTCGCCACGTCTGCCGGTGAAACGGGCATACTATTGGTGTCAAAATAGGCGCAGCCATCCGCCAGCAGGGCGGCATAATCACCGTCCGCTGTATAAATCGCGGCGAACTTCGCGTCAACACTTACGAACGTACCAGTTGAGAGTTGTACTTTTGATCCAGTGGCAATATCCAGGGCATGGGCTGTGCCAGTAATTGTTATGTCCGAGCCCGTAACGCACAGGGAACCGCCAGCCTGAACCTCCACACCGGCTCCTTTTTGGGAGACGATTTTTCCCCCTCCTGTAATTTCTAATGTACCTGTCGGTGTGACCTTCATGGCACTTATTGGTTTTGGGGGGTCGTTCGGGTCGCTCGCGCTTGAAAGTAAGGTTAAGGTATGCCCGTCTGTGTTGAACACCACAGCCGCCACAACCTCCCATGGGGTGGTACGGTTCTCATCTGCGACCATTGTGTGGTTACTGTCGCCCAGTACCGCTACGCCCGACCCGTCCAACTGCTCCCACAGGGAAACACACGGCAACAGATCCACTTGCAGCTGTTCGTCCTCGGACAGCGCCTCATACAAGTCAAAAATTTCCGTAAGCTGGACTTGCACCTGCTCGCGGTTGTATACCGAAACGCTGTCGGGCAGCTTGGCAATCAGGTCCTCAATGGGACAGACCCGACAGACAAACGTACACGGTGCGCCGGGATTTCCCGGAATGTATCCGCAGGCATCACTATGCTCGTGCAGACAGGACAGCGTTTTCGTGACGCAGCCGCTGTCCTCTGTGCATGTATGCGCGCACAAAACCGGTCCAGTCCCCTCCGGGTCCTCTGCATCCGGATAGCACTCGGCCGTATGTACGTGCGTGCAGACTGCTTCTGTTGTGTAGCAGCCGTCATCGTGAATATGAGTACATTCCTGTTCCAATACCGGCGAAGCATACCCACACTCCTCCGTGTGTACCGGATGGTGTGGACAGAGCCCGTCCTCTGTGCCCGCGTCCGCGGAAAATCCCCCTACAGGACACAGGTTCAGGCACAGCGCCAGGGCGATAATGAAACTCAGCACTCTGCGTTTCATGGTATAACCTCCCAAACTCATGAGGAAGCAGTGCGCACCTCCCCAATATATTCTTTTTGATTTTACCACCAAAAGGGAGAAATGTCCACTATCGAAACCGCCAATTTTCCGCAAGGAACTTTGGCCGGGGTGGGCTTTTCTCCTTGCAAAAGGGCCGGGGGTACTCCCCCGGCCCTTCCGCCAATATTCTTCTCCGATTTTAAGCGCTTTACCGCCTTTTCACGCCCCACAACGGGACCGATCAGAACATCTCAATATACGCATCCCTCTCCGCTCCTACGGAGACGTACTTGATGGGACACCTTACCGCCTTCTCGAGGTAGGCGATATAGTCCAAAGCCGCCCGCGGCAGGTCCTCCTTCTTGCGGCATTGGGACACGTCGCCGAAGCCGGGGAAGTATTCATAGACGGGCTTCGCCCGATCCAGACGCGCACCGGTGGGGAAATCCTCTGTCCGCTGCCCGTCGATCTCATAGGCGACGCACACCGGGACCTTCTCCATGCCGCTGAGTACATCCAGCTTGGTCAGGGCCAACTCCGTAGCTCCCTGCATCATCACGCCATACCGGCTGGCGACCACGTCGAAGCCGCCCACCCGGCGGGGACGCCCCGTCGCCGCGCCGTACTCGCCTCCGGCCTCCCGGAGCTCGCGGGCCTCGTCGCCGAAGAACTCGCAGGTAAAGGGCCCCTCGCCCACACAGCTGGAGTACGCCTTCATGATGCCAATGGAGCCGTCCAGGCGGCGGTTCGGGATGCCCGCTCCCACGGGGGCATAGGCCGCAATGGAGGAGGAACTGGAGGTGTAGGGGAAAATGCCGAAGTCAATGTCCCGCAGAGCGCCCAGCTGGGCCTCGAAGAGCACATCCTTCCCCTCGTCTATGGCGCAGTTGAGGTAGCGCGTGGTGTCGCAGATGAAATCCTTCCAGGGCAGGCCGTACTCCCGCAGCCAGGCCATCATGGCCGCCGCGTCGATGGGCTCGTGGCCGTAGCCCTTCTCCACCGTCAGATTTTTCCACTCCACGATGTCCGCCAGATGCTCTGCGTGCTTCTCCAGGTCCAGCAGGTCGCCCATGCGCAGCGTCTTCTTCATATATTTGTCCGCGTAGACCGGGGCGATCCCCCGGCGGGTGGAGCCGAATTTTTTGCCCGCCAGCCGGTCCTCCTCCAGACCGTCCAGCATCTTGTGGTAGGGCATACAGATGGTGGCCTTGTCGCTGATCTTCAGGTTCTCCGGTGTTACCGCAATGCCCCCCTCACGCAGGCGGGCCACCTCACCGCACAGGTGCTCCAGGTCCACGACCATGCCGGGCCCCAGTACGTTGACGGTCCCCTCCCGGAGGATGCCGGAGGGCATGAGGTTCAGGATGAATTTCCCCCTGTCGTTGACCACGGTGTGTCCGGCATTGTTGCCGCCCTGGTAGCGGACGACGACATTGTAGCGCTCACTGAGCAGATCGACCATTCGGCCCTTGCCCTCGTCGCCCCAGTTGATGCCCACAATAGCAGTTAGCATATTTTTTGCCCTCCAGCTTATCATTCGTATCCCGCGCGTTCCGGAACCGGAACGCACCGACTGCTAGAATATCATAAATTCCAGCCAAAAACAATCCCTTCTCCTCTAATTTTCCCCGAATTTTCCCCCTGATTCCGCCTCGCCGGGACATGCTGAACAATCTCTCAGAGCCTTGCCTCGATCTGTTCTCTGATAAAATCGATCCGGTCAAACACGGTGGGCTTGAAATAGCCGGAAACCGCTGCTACCAAATCCTTCCGGGGATTGATATAGATGACATTCCCGCTGTTGCCGATAGCCGCATAGCTCCCCTCGTTTTCATCCGTGATCCACCACAAATAGCCGTACTTCATATTGCGGAATTTTTCTCCACAGCACAGCCGAACCGCCGTGCTTTCTTCCAGCCATTTTTCAGAGACGATGCGCCTATTGCAAAAGACGCCCCCATTCAGGCAGAGCAGGCCGATTTTTGCCATTTCTTCCGCCGACAGACACAGGCCATATCCGGCCGCCCCCACCCCCTTGCCGTCTGAAAACCAGATGTTTCCTTTTGGTTCCCTTCCTACGGTAAAAGCCTTGTGCGCCTCGGCGTCGGGAGCAACATATATCTCCCTTGGCGCAATCGCCAGCGGCTCAAACAGATATTGATTTGCAAACGCCGCCGTTGTCATTTTGCTTTTTGCCGCAATGATCCCGGTGAGAATATGAATACCCAGCGTGGAGTATTGAAACGCTCCGGTCAGGCCGCGCCTGCCGCCCAGAAAATCCAGGGCCGCAATGCTCCAATCCTCCTGCACGCATATTCTGGACCAGGGCTCGGCTCTGTATTTATAAGGTGCGGTCATGGTCAGCAGATGTTTCAGGGTGACCTTTTGAATGGTCTTCTCCCCCCGCTTGATTTTGTAGTCCGGAAAATACTCCAGCACACAATCGTCTACACTGCCGATCAATCCCTGTTCGATTGCGATCCCAACCAACAGGGAAACGACGCTCTTCGTGACCGACATCGTATGGACGGTATCGTCCCTGTTGTAGCCATTCCAGGTGCCGTTTATCACGGTCTCGCCGTGCTGCATCACGGTCACCTGACAGATATTTGGCTGGTGCTCCGCAACATAGGCGTAAAATTCCGATTCGTTTATCATGCTGCCTCCTGACACGGTTTTTCTCTGGCGCCTCTCCGCGAGAAAAGAACTCAGCGGGCGGTGATCTCCTTGATGGTGCGAAGCAGCTCCGGCACGTCCACGGGCTTGGCCAGGTGGGCGTCCATGCCCGCGTCCAGGGAGGTCTGAATGTCGCTCTCAAACACGTTGGCCGACAGGGCCACGATGGGGATGCCCGCCAGGTCCGGGTCCGGCAGGGCGCGGATGGTCCGGGTGGCGGTCCAGCCGTCCATCACCGGCATCTGGATGTCCATCAGGATCAGGTCCCAGCGCTCCCCGCTCCGGAGGCGTTCCACGGCGATGCTGCCGTCCTCCGCCGTGTCCACCTCGAAGCCCAGGGTGGTCAGGACCTCCACCTCGATCTCCCGGTTGAGCTCGTTGTCCTCCACCACCAGGATCCGGTGGCAGGCGGGGGGCTCGGTATCCTCCTCTGCCGCCTCTGCATGCTGGGTCCGCAGGCGCAGCGTCACGGTGAAGGTGCTCCCGTGGTCCACGGCGCTGGATACCTCGATGGCGCCCCCCAGCAGGTCCGCCAGGTTCTTGGCGATGGTCAGCCCCAGCCCCACCCCGTGGATGCCGCTGAGGGTGGTGTTCCGCTCCCGGGTAAAGGGCTCAAAGATCTGCTGAAGGAAGTCCGGCCCGATGCCCACCCCCGTGTCCCGCACGGCGATGCGGTAGACCGAGGCGGCGTGGGGCAGCTCCTTGGCCTCCGCCGCGGTGATGGATACGCTGCCCCCGGCGGGGGTGTAGGTCACCGCGTTGTTAGCCAGGTACATCACCAGCTGGCTCAGCTTCTCCCGGTCGGCGTAGACCGCGTCGTGGCGCACGCCGGAGCAGTCCAGGGTGAAGTCGATGTTTTTCTCCCGGGCCTGGGGCAGGAGGAAGTCCCGGACCTCCTCCAGGATCTCCCCCAGGCAGCAGGGGGACTCCTCCGCCCGGGCCTCCTTGGTGTCCATCCAGGAGAGGGTGAGCACCTTGTCGATGAGGTCCAGGAGCTGGCGGCTGGCGTCCTCGATCCGGTTGAGGTAGCCCTCCATCGCCCCCCGGCTCTCCGCGCCGCCCCGGGCCAGGCTGTTCCGGGCCAGGGCGGTGAAGCCGAAGATGGCGTTGAGGGGAGTGCGCATATCGTGGGACATATTGGAGAGGAAGGTATTCTTGGCGCTGATGGAGGCGTTGGCCTGGTGCAGGGCCTCCTCCAGGATCTGCTTCTGCTCCAGCTCCCGGCGGAGCTCCTCGTCCATCCGGCGACACCCCAAAACCAGCTGCCGGGGCCGGTCCCCCTGGCCCACGTTGATGAAGCGCAGCTGGAGATACTGGGTCTCCCCGCCGTCCAGCACCCGGTAGTTGATGCAGTAGGCGGACTCCTCCGCCAGGCGGCGGCGGGCGTAGTCCGTCTCCGTCTCCCGGACCACCCGCTCCCGGTCGTCCGGGTGGACCCACCGGAGGATGTACTGCTGGAGGCACTTGGCGTAGTCCAGGGTGCGGCTGGGGGAAATGAAGAGGTCCTCCGTGCGGGAGCTGAGGCGGTAGGGGAGGATCTTGTCCTTCTCCAGGTCCGCGTAGAAGATGGAGTCGTAGCTGGCCCCCAGGCCCTCGATGACCTCCAGCTGGCGGTTGTGCTCCCGGTTCATGCGGTCCCGCTCCCGGTCGCTCTGCTCCTTCTCCCGGAGAAGGTGTTCCCTCTCCCTCCGGCGGCTCTCCGTCTTCTCCGTGGCGTCGGCCAGAAAGACGTAGAACACATCCCCCATGGCCTCGCTGCGGATGAAGTGGCCGTAGTCCTCGATCCAGCGCAGTGCGCCGTCCCGCCGGATGATCCGGTATTCCACATAGTCCAGGTCGAACTGACTGGCGGCGATCTGACGGCAGATGCTCTCCTCCACCTCCTCCAGGTCCTCCGGATGCACCATGCCGCGGAAGGATCCCCCGGTCAGCGCCATGAACTCCTCGGTACTCTCGCATTGGAAGATCCGCAGCAGCCCTCGGTTGGCGTAGAGGATCTCCTCCCCGCCCCCGGCCCGGTAGATGAGGAAACCCCCGGGCATCTCCTCCATAAACTCCATCAGCCTCCGGGCCGGCTCCAGCTCCTCCCCGTCCCGGGGGTCCCGCAGCAGCTCCAGAATCTGCTCGATTACCCTGTGCTCTCGTTCCTCCATAGCGTTTCTCCTTTTACAGCGGTCGGTTCTATTTTTGCCATCTTACCACACTTTGAGCCCGATGTCATCTGTTTTTGCCCAAAACCGCCACAAAAAGTATTGCAAAAGCGGGTTTTGTACGCTGTCGGCGCACAAAGGAGGAGGCCGGTGTTTACCGGCCTCCTCCTTATCCCCCTTATGGTTCTTCGCGCAGATCCCGCTCCATGAGGAGGCGGTAGGTGTGGAAGCCGAGGGCCTCATAGAAGGCCCGGGCACTCCCGTTGAAGGCCCACAGGTCCAGCTCGATGCTGGAAAACCCCTTGGCTCTGGCATCGGCCTCCATAAAGTCCATCAGCTCCCGGCCCACGCCCTGCCGCCGGTAGGCTTCGTCCACGCCGAACTCAATGACATGATAGCTCCTCCGCTCATAGCTGTACGGAGAGTCCTGCTTGTGCAGGTACTCTATGGCCGCCATGCCGCAGATCACGCCGCCGCGCTCGGCCACGAGGATCCCGCTCTCCTCTCCACGCAGAAGGGTATACGCGTAGTCCTGCAATCCCTGTGGAAAGCCGGGCTTGAAAATATCCGGACGACCGGCGGCGTGGAGCTCGCTGACCTGCCTGCGCAGCTCGTTGACCCGGGGCAGGTCCCTTTCTTCCGCGAAGCGCACCACGGCGATCACTGCACCTTGGGCAGCTGGGCCAGGGATTTGGCGATGTCTGCGTCGGTGGGGATGGAGTTTTGCATCTCTCCATCGTGGAACTTCTCGTAGGCCACCAGATCGAAGTAGCCCGTGCCGGTGAGGCCGAAGAGGATGGTCTTCTCCTCGCCGGTCTCCTTGCACCGCTGCGCCTCGTTGATGGCCGCCAGGATGGCGTGGCTGGACTCCGGGGCGGGCAGGATGCCCTCCACCCGGGCGAAATACTCCGCCGCCTCGAAGACGTCCGTCTGCTTCACGGACACGGCCTCCATGAGCCCGTCGGCGTACAGCTGGCTGAGAATAGAGCTCATGCCGTGGAAGCGCAGTCCACCGGCGTGGTCGGCGGAGGGCATGAAGGAGCTGCCCAGGGTGTACATCTTCGCCAGGGGGCACACCATGCCGGTGTCGCAGAAGTCGTAGCGGTACTCGCCCCGGGTGAAGCTGGGGCAGGAGGCGGGCTCCACGGCGATGATGCGGTAGTCCGCCTCGCCCCGGAGCTTCTCGCCCATGAAGGGGGCGATGAGGCCGCCCAGGTTGCTGCCGCC